>JAFQJX010000141.1 GCA_017397205.1 Clostridia bacterium
CCACCGCCGCTGCGCCGCGCATCCCCTGCACCGCCGCCCCATGATGGCAGACAACGGTGCCACCGCCTATGCGGCAAGGGTCGGCGCCCTGCTTGCCTATCACAAGGTGCGGGACGACCTCAGGGACGGGCGCTTCCTCGGCAAGCTGCCCCCTGCCGCTCTCCTGCCCGTGCTGGCGCGTGCCAGACGCCGCGCAGGTCTAACCGAGCTTGACGAACGCATCAAGGGGCACCTTGACGAGCTCTCCCGCATGGAGCGCGAGCGCGTTTCCTCCATTGACCTCCCCGCCGCCACCTTCGGCGCCCTGATGGGCGACCTGTTTGCCTACGGCGCCCCCGCAGAATATCAGGAGGACCTCCGTTCTCTCGGGGACACGCTGGGTCGCTTTATTTACGCGGCGGACGCGGCAGACGATTTTGAAGCCGATGCAAAAAGCGGCTCCTACAACCCCTACGTGCTGACCTATGGAAGCACCCTGACGGAGGAGGCGCGACGGGATATTCACGCCGCCCTGGTCTGCACGCTTGCCTCAGGAGAGGGGGCGCTGCTCCGCCTGCCCTACGGCGACAGCCACATGGTGCGCCGCCTGATAGAAAACATTATGTACGAGGGGCTTCTCAAGCGCGTCGAGTTTCTCCTGACGGGAGAAAAGAAGCGCAAGCGCCCCAAGCCCTACGACGGCGCGCTGCCGTAAATTCAAGCGAAATTACACAAGGAAAGGTTTGCTATGACGAAAAATCCTTACGAGGTGCTGGGGGTTTCCCCCCTCGCCACAGACGAAGAAATCAAGGACGCCTACCGCGCCCTCGCCCGTAAGTACCACCCCGACAACTATGCCGCAGACCCTGCGATGGCGGAGCTTGCCGAGGAGAAAATGAAGGAAATCAACCTGGCGTACGATGCCATCATGGACGCCCGCGGAGGCGGAGGCGGCGTGGACTACGCACAGCTGCGCGCCATGCTCTCGCAAAACAAGTTTGCCGAGGTGGAGCGTATTCTGGACGGGATTGACACCGCGTCCCGCGGGGCGGAGTGGCATTTCCTCCGCAGCATCTGCTACGACCGCCGCGGCAGGGTCAACGATGCCATGAACGAGCTGAATATTGCCTGCAATATGGACCCCTCAAACGACGAATACGTCCGTTCCCGCAACGTATACGCACAGCGCGCGGGCGCCTACGGAAGCGCCTACCGCCAGAACACCTACGGACAGCCCGCAAGCTCCTCAAACGACGCCTGCAACTGCTGCTCTCAGCTCATCATTGCAGACTGCTGCTGTGAATGCATGGGCGGCGACCTGATCAGCTGCTGCTGATGAAGCGCACCCGTTGCCTCACCCTGTGCGGCGCCCTCTCCGCCCTGACGGTGGCGGTGCTGTATCTTGGCTCGCTTGTGGAGGTGCTGGACCTGGTCACTGCCCTCGTGGGGGCGTGCCTTGTCGCGATGGCGGTCATTGAAATGGGGCGCGTGTGGGCGCTCGGTATGCTCACCGCCACCTCCCTGCTCGCCCTGCTCCTGCTCCCGAACAAATTCGTGGGGCTGACCTATTGCCTGATGGCGCTTTGCACCCTGCTCAAGAGCATCTGGGAGCGCCTTTCCCCCGCCCTCTCTTGGCTGGGAAAATATCTCTCGTTCAACCTGCTGTACGCCGCCACCCTTGCCGTTTCCCTGTTCGTTCTCGGAATGGAGCTGGATACGCTGGTGGTATTCGGTGTGCAAATTCCCCCATACGTGGTGATTCTCGCGCTCGTGCTGGCGGGAAATCTGCTGTATCTCTTATGTGACGTTGCCCTGACCCGTCTGATTGCCGTGTACTATGCGCGGTACCATGCACGGGTGGCACGCTGGCTGAAATAGAAAGGATGCTATGACGAAGGTTGGCTTTATTTCCCTCGGCTGCTCCAAAAATCTCGTGGATACCGAGGTCATGCTCCACCACCTGATGGAGGCGGGGTATGAAATTGCGCCCGACGAAAGCGACGCCGATATCGTGGTGGTCAACACCTGCGGCTTTATCGAGGACGCCAAGCGCGAAAGCGTGGACAATATTCTGGACCTTGCGTGGCTCAAGGAAAACGCGCATCTGCGCGGCATCGTGGTCACGGGGTGCCTTGCGGAGCGCTACCGCGAGGAGATTTTCCGTGAAATGCCCGAGGTGGACGCCCTTGTGGGCGTCGGCTCCCTTGACAGAATCGCGCTTGCGGTGGCGGCGGTTGACCGCGGCGAGACCTACTCCGCCTTTGACGATAAGGAGGCATCGCCTCTCGGCGGCGCGCGCGTGCTGACGTCGGACCCCTATTCCGTCTATCTCAAAATTGCGGAGGGGTGTGACAACCGCTGCAGCTACTGTGCCATTCCCCTCATTCGCGGCGGACTTCGCTCGCGCACGGTTGAGGACATCGTGGAGGAGGCAAAGGACCTTGAGGCGCTGGGTGCAAAGGAGCTCAATCTCATAGCCCAGGATACCTCCCGTTACGGGCTGGACCTGTACGGAGAATATCGGCTTGCAGACCTGGTGCGTGCCATCTGCCGCGAAACGGAGATTCCGTGGATTCGCCTCCTGTACTGCTACCCCGACAAAATTACCGACGACCTGATTGCAGAGATGCGGGACAACCCCCGTCTGCTCCCCTACATGGATATTCCCATTCAACATATCAGCGACCCCATTCTTTCGGCAATGAACCGACACGGCGACAGCGCCCTGATTCGGGACACGGTGGCAAGGTTGCGCCGTGAAATCCCCGGAATTACCCTCCGCTCCACCGCCATCGTGGGCTTCCCGGGCGAGGGAGAGACGGAGTTTGAGGAGCTTTGTGCCTTTATCAAGGAGGCGCGCTTTGACCGCTTCGGCGCTTTCCCCTATTCTGCGGAGGAGGACACCCCCGCCGCCGCCTTTGACGGGCAGGTGGAGGAGCAGGTCAAGCAGGACCGCTACGACATTCTCATGCAAACCCAGCTGGAAATTTCCCGGGAAATGCAAGAGGCGAAGGTCGGTCGCACGCTGACCGTTTTGTGCGAGGGCTACGACCGCCCCGCCGCCATTTACGTCGGCAGAAGCGAGGCAGACGCCCCCGACATTGACGGAAAGGTGTTTTTCTCGGCTCCGCGCCGTGTTCCCGCAGGCACATTCGTACAAGTACGCATCACCGAGGCAATGGATTACGACCTCGTCGGTGAGATGATAGAAGGAGACAATCCATGACACAGCAAAAAGAACAAAAGCTAATGAACGTACCCAACGTTCTTTCCCTCGTCCGTATGGTGATGGTGCCCCTGTGCATCGCCGCCATTCTGTATATGCCCGCCCTCTGCGGGGGTATTCAGAATCCCACCCTGCGCCTGTGGCTCGTCTGCCTCGTGCCGACCCTGATTTTCGCCCTGACGGCGCTGACGGATATGCTGGACGGCAAGATTGCAAGAAAATACGGACTGATTACCGACTTCGGTAAATTCATTGACCCCCTGGCAGACAAGTTTATGGTGTTCGGGATTCTGATTGCCATTCTCTCTGCCCCTCTGTACGCAGAAATCCGCCCCGTGTTCGTGTGGGTGACTGCCATCGTGATGCTGCGTGAGCTGGGTGTCACCTCCCTGCGCCTGGTGGTTGCCTCCCGCGGCGTCGTGGTCCCTGCCTCCTGGTGGGGCAAGGTCAAGACCGTCACGCAGATTGTCGCCCTCGTGCTCATTCTCATGGAGCCCGCGCTTCTTCAGCACCTTCCCTACAATCCCGCGGAGAGCTTCAACCTCCTGGTGGACGGGCATCTCATTGCCTGGCTGGCAATGGCAGGCATCGCGGTGACGACCGTCGGATCGGGCCTCGATTACCTCAAATCCCTCTGGCCCTACGTGACGGGCAAGCGCTGACACCGCCGCGCGTACTCCGCGCACCCTGTCTTAGCAGAACGTTAAAAATACTATAAAAATATAATTTTGCATTTTCCTCTTTACAAAAGAGAAAAACTGTGTTATACTCTCATTCGGTTTCCCCACCACGGCGTGTCGGACAAAGCGCTTTATGCGACCTTCACCCACCGCGTGCTGTGATGCGGGTGCAAATAAAAAGTGGCGCTGCCACAGAAAGGTGAAACAAATGGATAAGGAGCTCAAGCAGCAGATCATCAGTGACAACCGCACCACCGAGAACGATACCGGTTCTCCCGAGGTACAGGTTGCTCTGTTGACCAGCAGAATCAACTCCCTGACCGAGCACATGAAGAAGAACCCCAAGGATTTTCATTCCCAGAGAGGTCTTTCTAAGATGGTTGGTCAGAGAAAGAACCTTCTTGCATACCTCGCAAAGAAGGACATCAACCGCTATCGCGCAATTATCAAGAAGCTGGGTCTGCGTAAGTAAGACCCCCATAAGGACGGGGAAGGCACGGATTATGTTGCATTCCCCGTTTCTTACAGGATTTTCGCGGGAGACCTATAGCAGTTAATCAAGCAGGACAGAGGGCTTGGTTAAGTGCTATGGCTCCCTGAAAAATAAAAAACAACAA
>JAFQJX010000142.1 GCA_017397205.1 Clostridia bacterium
ACACCCCGCTTCATTCTGCCGCCAAGGTCGCCGAGAAGCGAGCCGATTTCGTCAAGCAGGGAGCCAAGCTCCTCCTCCCGACGGACGTAGGGCAGGGATGCGGCAGTGTATTCTCCCGATTTTTTGAAGGAAACGGGGAGGTATCTTGCGTCGGGGGTATCGTCCATCGCGGCAAGCACGGCGGGGTCGTCTATGACGAGGCCGCTTCGCTCGGAGGCGTTCATTTCCACCCTGAAAAGCTCCTCCCCCGTCAGGGGACGGTCAATCCTCGGAGAGGCACAAAGCGAGGAGAGGTAAAGCACCCCTGCGGGGCGGATGCGGCCGCCCTCCCCGACGCCAAGCTCCTGTCGGAAGCCCTCCGACCTGTCCGAGAGCAGAGAAAAGAGGTAGAGGGGCATTTGCAGCTCTTCCCCCGACTTCAGCTTTGCCTCGGTAAACTTCTTTTGTGCCGTCTTGTAGTCCACCACGCGGATAAAGACGTCCTCCCCCTCCTTCCAGGTGTCCACGCGGTCAATGACGCCGACAACGGATATGCGGCTGCCGTCGGGCGCGGGGAAGGTGACGGGGGCAGGTGCGTGCGGGTCACCCTCGCGGATATTCAGCTCAAAGTAGGCGGGGGCGAATTTGCTATGGGTCAGCTCCTCGCACATATTGGCAAGCACCGCGCGCACGTTTTGCTTGAGCTTGGCAAGGAGGTGCCGCGTACGGGGGTCGTTTTCCCCTCCCTCGGGCAGGGTATGCTCCACCGCACGGGGAAAGGCAAGGTCCAAAAGAGCTGCCTGCTCGTGAGGGGAAAGCGTGTGCAAATTCATACCGCGCTTGCGTGCAGTGTCAAAAAAGCGCTCCAGCACCTCGTGGAAAAAGGTACCGATGCTGAGGGCGTCAAACTGTCCCTTCGGGGTTTCGCGGAGCTTCAATGTATGACGGAGCAGGTAGGCAAGCGGACAGCGCAGGAAGTCACCGATGCGCGTCTGAGAGAGTGACAGGTCGCCCGGGTAGAGCAGGGCTGCCGTTTCGGGGGACAAATTCAAATCCGTGTTGCAAAGCGGACGGTCAAGCGCCTCCACAACCGCACGGGAAACGGGGTCACCCTCAAGAATATTGCGCACGGCACAGGCGGTTGCCGTATTGCCGCAGCGCCCGACGCGCTCACGCGCCGCGCTGACGCTCCAGATAAGAGCGTCGGGGGAGAGGTCCTGCGTTCTCACAACGGGATAGTCCTCTCCCGCAAGATGCCGCACGCGCTCCACGGCGGAGGAGGGTGTCGCACCCTCCAGGGCAGTTGTGGTGCGCGACCAGAGCAGGGTCACAGACGACTGACCGAGAGAAAAGGCGCGCCAGAAGGAGTACAGCTCGCGCGCTGCCCCCTCGTCCCTGCCTGTAAGCGTTGAGGCGCCGCCCGCCACGAGGAGCAGGCGCTCCTCCTCCGTAAATACCTCGTCCTGACGGGGAGGAGGCGGAAATTCGCCCTCGTTTGCCCCAAGCAGATACACGTGAGGCACGCCCGAGGTGCGTAAGAGAGATGCTTCTCCCACCGTCACCTCGTCCACCGTGGAGGGGAGTTGTCCCGTTCTGGTGGCACCCAGCTGCATCTCAAGCAGCGCGGCAAACTCCCGTCCGCCAAGGGGCGTGTCGGGGAGGAGATAGGTGAGGGTATCCATTGCGGTGCAAAGCGTGTTCCAGAGTCCTGCATAAAGCTGCTCTCGCTCGGGGTGCTCCTTTGCACGCCGTTCCGCCGTTTCGGGAAAATGAATGGACAGCAAAAACGAGGTCAGCGCACGCACGTGGTCAGCGGTGCTTTCGGCCGCCTCCACCGCCTGTCCGAAGCGGTACAGCGGAGGGACAAAGGTCTGGCGGAGCGCGTCAATTGCCTTCAGCTTGTGCTCTGCCGAGGGAGAGCCCTTACGGGGGGCTCCGTAGCCGTCGGGATTCATCTCCCAGACCTTGCCGTCGTACCAGCGCGCTCCGTGAATATCCCAGGTGTAGGTGTAAAGCTCCAAAAGGTCACAAAGCGCGGGGTCGGCGCCGTCGGGGAGGCATTTCAGATAGGCAATCACGTCCTCGCGGCGCCAGCCGCCCAGCACAACGCGGTAGGCGGAGAGAAGCATCTGCACCAGGTCAAGCTGGTCGGTCGTGTCGGGGCGCGAGAGGAAGCAGGGGATTCCGCTCCGTGCAAGCGCGGTGTCCAGAATGCCCTCATAGGACGAGGCGGAGCCGCAAATGACGGCAAAATCGCGGTAACGGCACCCCTCTTCCATCACGCGGCGGAGAATGTCGGCACAAATATAGTCGCACGCCTCCTGCGGGTCGGGCGCTTCCACGAGCGTCAGCCCCTCCCGCTCACCCTGAAAGGCGCTCTGGGAGCGGTAGTCCATGCGAAAGAGATTGCGGCTGATATAGCGGAGCAGGGCGGGGCGGCGCTCTCCCCCTTCGCCGAGGTCCGTCTCTGTTTCACGGGCGCCCACCTCGCGTGCAAGGGCAAGCAGGCGCGCACGGGTGGCAAATACCTCCACGGAGCAAAGCTGCCGCTCCGCATCGGGGGGCACGCACAGCGTCACCGTCACGGGATGATGGGAAAGAAGCGCCTGCAATATGGCGTACTGCTGTCCCGTAAAGCTGGAAAAGCCGTCCACATATACGGCGGCGACGTCCAGCGGATTGTGGTTTTGCAGAAGGAGGGCGGTGCGGTCCAGGCGGTCGCTTTCGTCGGAATAGTATTCCGTCAGAAGCCCGTGATAGACGGAGCAAATCAGGGCGTAGTCGCGGAATTTTGCCGCGGTCGCCTCGGGTGCGTCCGTTGCCGCCGCCTCCAGCATGGCGGGGGTGATACGGGAGGCACGGAGCCGCCCGACAAGAGAGCACATATGCGATACCGTTGCGGCATCGGGCGTGCGCCGTGCCGTATGGAGGTGCGGGGCAAGCTCGGTCAGCGTGCGCCACATCAGCACCTGCTCGCTCCCCGGGGTACAGGTGCGCTCGGCAAGACCGCCGAGCAGACGGAAAACGGTATCGGAGAGACGTGTGAAGTTGGTGACCTCCAGGGAAATACAGGCAGAGGGAGGCAGGGCAGAGGCAACGAGGCGCTCTGCCGTCACGGTTTGCTGCTCAGGCACGAGGAGCAGCACGCGCTCCCCCCGTTCCACGTGGGCACGGAGCGAGTCAAGCACGCGGGCGGTTTTTCCGCTACCGCTACCGCCCGTCAGCAGAGTCAGGGTCAGCATAGGTTGTCCTCCTCTCTCGGCAGACGGTAGCCGCGTCCGCGGTGGGCTATGATATAGCGCTTGCCGCCCGCCTCCAACTTTTCACGCAAATAGTGAACGTACACCCCGACAATGCCGGGGTCGGTGTCAGGCGACCAGACGCGCCTGAGCAGCTCCTCCTTTGAAACAAAGGCACCGTTTGCCTCCCAGAGGGCAAGGAACAGGGCGTGCTCCGTTTTTGAAAGGGGGACACAGGCACCCTCCACCAGCACGCCACGCGTCCCCTCAATCGGCTGGGGACAGTATTCGGCGGTGCCGTGCGCAAGCCCAAGCGCCGCAAGCAGACGGGCAGGGCGGAAGGGGCGGTCCAGCCAGAGATAGGGCAGTTCCCGGGGGCGCTCCAGGAGGGCAGAGGTGCAAAGCACGGTGCCCCCAAGCCCACGGGGCAAGGGATAGGTGTCCAGGTCCACGACGTAGTAGGGGGCTGCGGGAATGCTCTCCCCCTCCTGCAAAACGGCAACGGAGCGCAGGGTACGGCACAGGCAAAGGCGCACGAACTGTGCGAAGGTCGCGTCCCCCGACAGGATATAGCAGGCACTCGTCATGGCGGGACCTCCTTTTCTAATTTATTAAAAACAGTGTACCATATCCGCGCGCGCCTGTCAAGCGCCTGCCCGCACGCAAGTGCCCGTGCCCGCGCGACCGCAAAGCGCCCTCAGCTCTCTTTCTTTCCGCTTCCCGTTTGCACGCCGCACAAAAGCAATGATAAGTAAACTTTCCGTTATCAAAAAAGCGTAAAACACAGAAAAACACCAAGAAAACAGGGAGTTATGAAAAAAGCAGAGAGGTATTCCTCCCTGCTTTTCACTTTTCTTTCTCTGCAAAATCTGAAAAAGGAAAGCGAACTTTCCGTTCTAAAATCACCGTTTTTTAATCAGAATCGTGACCTCAACGCCCTCCTCCGTCACCTTTCTCTTACAGGTGGACTCAATTCCTGCCCCGCGCATGATGCCGAGGGCACGGTCAAGGGAATTGTAAAACAGGCGCAGGTCCTTCATGGCGCCCCGCATGGGGTGGGCTGGCGGCTTGCGCTTTGGCTTGCTTGCAAGAAGCGCTTCCACGTACGCCTCCGTCTGGCTGACGTTGTAGCCGTGGTTGATCACGTGCATGAGCGCCCTTGCGCGCTGCGGCTTGTCGTGCAGGCGTATCAGGGCACGGGCGTGCCGCTCCGTGAGGGATGCGGCAAGCAGCGCCTCCTGCTCGTCCTCCTCCATCACCAGAAGTCGCAGCTTGTTGGCTATGTAGGACTGTGACACGGACAGTCGCTGTGCTAGCTGCTCCTGCGTGATACCGTGGCGGTCCAGCAGCACCCTGATGGCGTACGCCTCCTCAAAGGGGGTGAGGTCCTTGCGCTGCAGGTTTTCCACGATGGCGATTTCCGCGCTGCCGCGCTCGTCTGCCTCCAGCAGGCGACAGGGCACCTCGGTCAGCCCCGCGACGATTGCGGCGCGCAGGCGCCGCTCCCCTGCAATCAGCTCGTAGTACAGCCGTCCGCCCTCCTGCGTCTGCCTGACGGTCAGGGGCTGAATGATGCCCCATTCCCTGACGCTCTCCACAAGCCCGCCGAGCTCCTCTCCGCGCCGTCCTCTCCTTGGCTGTTGGGGGTTCGGTAAAATCAGCGCGGGGTCAAGATAGCAAATCGCCTCCCCGTTTCTCCTTGCTTGCTCCATGGTATCACCTCCGCTCCTATCGTAGCACAGCCAAAGTGCAAAAAAGGTCGCTTTGGGGCGCCCCCCGAGAGAGGTCTATCATTTTCTTTTTCCGCGTATGCTATAGGGATAAAGGAGCGTGAGGGCATTGACGGAGCAAACGCGGCGGTTTTTCAAAAATGCACTTGCACTTGCGGGTGCGGCTGTGCTGATGCGTACGGTAGGGGTGACGTACAACGCCACCCTTTCTGCCCATATCGGCGCGGAGGGAATGGGGCTGTTCTCTCTCATCAGCTCCCTGCAGGGCTTTGCCATTACCTTTGCCACGTCGGGCGTTTCTCTTGCCGTGACGCGCCTCGTTTCCGAATGCATGGGAAGCGGCGAGCCCGCCTCC
>JAFQJX010000143.1 GCA_017397205.1 Clostridia bacterium
AAGGCGGGCGAAACCCTCATCATCAACGACTGAAAAGGAACAGCTATGACACTACTTGACAAAGCAAGAGAGGAAATCAACGAATGCGACCGCGCGCTTGCCGCCCTGTTTGAGAGGCGCATGGCAGCGGTGGAGCAGGTTGCCGCCTACAAGCGCGAGGCGGGCTTGCCCGTGCTGGACTCCGCCCGTGAGGCGGAGGTGCTGCAAAGAAACCTCGCGCTTCTGCAAAATCCCGACCTTGCAAGAGAATACACCGTTTTCCAAAAGGGAGTAATGGCGGCGTCCCGCGCCTACCAGAGGCGTCTGCTCTCCGACCTGTACGTGGAAACGGCGGAGGGGGGCTATCCCATTGAGCTCTCGCGCGGCGTGCTTGCGCGTGCAGGCGAGGAGCTGGACCTTGACAGGCGCGTGCTCATCGTCACGGACAGCGGCGTGCCCGCCGTCTATGCAAACACCGTGCTTTCCGCTTGTAAGAACGGCGTGCTTGCCGTGGTCCCGCAGGGGGAGGCATCCAAAAATCTTGCCAATTTCTCGCGCCTGCTTAACATCATGGCAGAGGGCGGCTTCACCCGTCGGGACTGCGTGGTAGCCGTGGGCGGCGGCGTAGTCGGTGACCTTGCGGCGTTTGCCGCCTCCGCTTATATGCGCGGAATTGATTTTTACAACATTCCCACCACCCTGCTCTCCCAGGTGGACTCCTCCATCGGGGGCAAGTGCGGCGTGGATTTTGAAGGTTACAAAAACATGGTAGGGGCGTTCAAGCAGCCGAGCAAGGTGCTGATTGACGCCGACGTGCTCTCCACCCTCGCCCCCCGTCAGATGGCGGCGGGCTACGCTGAAATCATCAAGATGGCGGCAACTCACTCCCCCGAGCTCTTTTCCCTGCTTGAGCGCGAGGGAAAGGACGCCCCCCTGGAGGAGGTCATTTCCGCCGCCCTGCGTATCAAGCGGCAGGTGGTGATGGAGGACGAAAAGGAGAGCGGCGTACGCCGCGTGCTGAACTTCGGGCACACGCTGGGGCACGGCATTGAAAGCCGCGCCGCAGGCACGCTTCTGCACGGTGAGTGCGTTGCGCTCGGGATGCTTCCCCTGTGCGCCCCTGCGGTGCGTGCGCGCCTGGTCGCGCTGTACGAAAGGTTCGGTCTGCCCACGCGCATTCCCTACACGCTGGACGCGGTCTGGGGGGCAATTCTGCACGACAAGAAAATGGCGGGCGACCGCCTGACCTACGTTTGGGTGGAGGAGGTTGGCACGTTTGAGCTGCGCACCGTCACCCCCCGTGAATTTTACGAGACCCTGAAAGGAGAAGCCAGGTGAAAAACTCCATCGGTAACACCCTCACCGTCACCCTGTTCGGGGAAAGTCACGGCGAGGAAATCGGTGCCGTTTTAGACGGCATCACCCCGGGACTCCCCGTAAACGAGGAGCATATACGGCTCCGCCTTGCCCAGCGCCGCCCCTGCGGTGCCATCTCCACCGCACGGCGTGAGCAGGACGAGTTCCGCATCGTCAGCGGTGTCAAGGACGGCGTCACAACGGGCGCCCCTCTCGCAATTCTCATTCCCAACACCGACACGAGAAGCGCCGATTACGCGGCAATGGGCGACCTTGCGCGCCCCTCTCACGCGGACCTTGCCGCCCGTGCCAAATACCACGGCTACGAGGACAAGCGCGGCGGCGGACATTTTTCGGGGCGCCTGACCGCCCCCTTGGTCGCGCTTGGCTCTATCGCGTTGGACGCGCTGGAGGCAAAGGGCATTTTCGTGGGCACGCACCTGAAGCAGATGGGCGGCGTCTGCGACCGCGATTTTGAAAATGCAGGCGAGGATATCCGCTCCCTGCAAGGCACCGCCTTCCCCACGCTTTCGCGCGAGGCGGGCGAGAGAATGCAAGCAGCCATTCTTGCCGCAAAGGAGGCAGGGGACAGCTTGGGCGGTCTTCTGGAATGCATCGTCACAGGTATGCCCCAGGGTGTTGGCGAGCCTTGGTTTGACGGCGTTGAGGGCGTGCTTGCAAGGGCGCTCTTTGCCATTCCCGCCGTCAAGGGCGTGGAGTTTGGCGACGGCTTTGCCCTCGCCGCCATGCGCGGCAGTGAGGCAAACGACCCCTGGCGCGCGGTGGACGGCACCGTTACCTCTCCCACCAATCACAACGGCGGCATCAACGGCGGCATCACCAACGGAATGCCCCTGCTGATGCGGATTGCCGTCAAGCCCACCCCCACCATCGGCATCGCCCAGGACACGGTGGACCTGACAACGGGTGAAAACGCCACCCTTGCCGCCCGTGGGCGGCACGACCCCGCGATCGCGCACAGAGCGCGTGCGGTGGTGGACGGCGTGGTTGCCCTGACGCTGTGCGATTTGCTGCTTGGCAGATTCGGCACGGACTACCTGAAATAAAAGCAAATACAAAGACAAAAAACGGACACCCCCGTGCAGGCAGCGACAGCACCTGACGGAGCACGGGTGACAAAGGGAAAGGAGGTCCCATGGAATACGGACTCATCGGAGAAAAGCTGGGACACAGCTTTTCGCGGGAAGTACACGCCCGTCTTGCCCCCTATCAGTATGAGCTTCGGGAGCTTGCGCCGGACGAGGTGGGACCCTTTCTTCTCGCGCGCGACTTTCGCGCCATCAACGTCACCATTCCCTACAAGAAGGACGTCATTCCCTATCTGGACCACGTTGACCCGATGGCGCTTTCCATCGGCGCCGTCAATACGGTCGTCAACCGCGGCGGCGAGCTGTGGGGCTATAATACCGACTACTACGGTATGCAGTATCTCATCACCTCCCTGGGCTTTGACCCGCGTGGAAAAAAGGTATTGATTGCAGGAACGGGCGGCACCTCCCTGACCGCCGTTGCCCTCCTCACGGAGATGGGCGCGCGCGAGGTCCTGCGCCTTTCCCGCACGCCGAAGGGGAACAGCATCAGCTACGAGGAGGCGTATCTGCACCACGCGGATGCCGCGTGCCTTGTCAACTGCACCCCCGTGGGAATGTACCCGAGATGTGACGGCATGCCCGTAGACCTTGAGCGGCTTCCCTCCCTGGAGGCGGTGGTGGATGCCGTCTACCGCCCCATCCGCACGCGGCTCGTGCTCGCGGCGCGCGCACGGGGAATTGCCGCGACGGGGGGAATGGGAATGCTGGTTGCCCAGGCGGTACGGGCGGCGGAGCATTTTCTTGACGCCACCTTTCCAAGCGCCAGGATTGACGCAATCGTGGACGAGCTGGAGCGCGAAAAGGAGCATATCATTCTCATTGGCATGCCTGCCTGTGGCAAATCCACCGTCGGCCGCCTGATTGCAGAGCAGACGGGACGCGCCTTTTTTGACATTGATGCGGAAATCGTCAGGCGATGCGGCTGTGACATTCCCACCATATTCTCCCAAAAGGGAGAGCACGCATTCCGCGAGATAGAAGCGGAGGTGCTGCGCGAGGTGCTCTTCTCCACCACGGGCGCCGTCATTGCGACGGGCGGGGGTGCCCCCCTGCGCGAGGACAACCGCGCCGCTATGACGGGAACGGGACGTATTTACCTGATTGACCGAAGCCCCGCTCTGCTTGTTCCTACGGGGGACCGCCCCACCGCCTCCACCCGTGAGGCAATTGCCGCCCGCTACCGCGAGCGCTACGACGTTTACCGCGCCGCATGCGACGTGCGCGTGGACGGAGACGGCGACGCCGAGGACGTCGCCAACCAAATACTGAAGGAGCATCTCCTATGAAAGTGCTTGTTCTCAACGGCCCCAATCTCAATCTTCTCGGCGTGCGCGAGCCCGCGCACTACGGGCGCGAGACCTACCGCTCCCTTGTCGGGCGTATCCGACGGGCGGCAAGGTCGCTTGGAATGCGCGCCGTCTGCTATCAGAGCAATCACGAGGGTGCTTTGGTGGATAAAATACAGTCTGCACGGCTCCGCTTTGACGGAATTATCTTCAATCCCGGCGCCTATACGCATACGAGCATTGCCCTCTTAGACGCCCTGAAAAGTGTCGGGCTTCCCTGCGTGGAGGTGCATATTTCCAAGGTAGAGGAGCGCGAGGATTTCCGGAAAATCAGCTATATCCGCCCCGCCTGCTTTGCCTCGGTGATTGGTCACGGCACGGACGGATACCTTGAGGCGCTTTCGCTTCTCAAGGAGCATCTGGAGGCGGTGAAATGACCCGTTTTATTCCTGCGGGCCCCCTTTCGGGGACGGTCCCTGCGCCTCCCTCCAAGAGCATGGCGCACCGCTATCTTATTTGCGCCGCCCTCGCCGAGGGGGAAAGCGCCGTGCATCACCTGTCCCCCTCTCAGGACATTCTGGCAACCGTGGATTGCCTTTCCGCCCTGGGCGCGACCCTGCGCTGGGAGGGCGACACCGTCTACGTGCGCGGCATACGGGCGGGATGCTCCCCCCTTGCCCCTCTTGACTGCCGCGAATGCGGCACCACGCTGCGGCTTTTGCTCCCCCTTTGCCTGCTTGGCGGAGGTGAAGCGACCCTCGTGGGCACCGAGCGCCTGCTCTCACGCCCCCTGGCGGCTTACGAAGCACTTTGTCGGGAGCGCGGCTTTCTTTGGGAGCAGGCGGCAACCTCCGTCCGCGTGTGCGGACGCCTGACGGCGGGGGACTACACCCTGCCGGGGGACGTGAGCAGCCAATACGTCAGCGGAATGCTGTACGCCCTTGCCTCGGTCACGGGAAACAGCCGCATTCACCTGACGGGGCAGATTGAAAGCCGCTCCTATATAGACCTGACCCTCTCTGCCCTTGCCACCTTCGGTGTTTCGGCGGGCTGGGTAGACGGGCATACCCTCTCCGTCACGGGCGGACAGGCGTTTTCCGCACGGGAGGTCACGGTGGAGGGAGACTGGTCAAACGCCGCCTTCTGGCTTGCCTGGAGGGCGCTGGGCGAGGACCTCACCGTTACGCACCTGTCGGGCGACAGCTTGCAGGGTGACAGGGCTTGCCTTTCCTGCTTTGAGCATCTGACAGGGGAGGAGCACCCCGTGCTTTCTCTTGCCGATTGCCCCGATTTAGGACCCGTTCTGATGGCGGTGGCTGCCCTGACAGGCGGCGCCACCTTGACGGATACCGCGCGCCTGAAGCTCAAGGAGAGCGACCGCGGACAGGCGATGGCGGCGGAGCTTGCCAAATGCGGCGTTTGCGTGACAGTGGAGGAAAACCGCATCACCGTCAACCCCACCGACCTGCACGCACCGACCGCGCCCCTCTCGGGGCACAACGACCACCGCATCGTCATGGCGCTTTGCCTGCTTGCCAACCGACTCGGGGGCGGTGAGGTCACCGACTGCGAGGCGGTCAGGAAAAGCTACCCCGACTTTTTTGAACAACTGAACTCTCTTGGAATCAAAACCGTAGAAAAACAATGAAGCTGACAAAAGAAACCAATATCCTGATTGTCGGGCTGGGGCTCCTGGGCGGCTCCTATGCCCGAGCCCTCTCGGAGCAGGGCTACGCCGTCGCGGCACTTGATACGCGCCCGGGCGCAATTGAATACGGCCTCTCCGAGGGCATGATTTACGCGGGCTCTACCGCCCCCGACAAGGACCTCCTGGGCAAGGCAGACCTCGTCGTGCTTGCCCTCTATCCCCATCTCGTCATCTCCTGGCTGAGAGACTATCAGCATCTGCTTTCCCCCGGCACCTGCATCACGGACGTCACGGGCGTCAAGGGTACGATTGTCGGAGAGGTGCAGGCGCTCCTGCGCCCCGACCTGGAGTTTATTGCCGCCCACCCTATGGCAGGGCGCGAGGTAGGTGGCGTGGAAAACAGCCGCGCGGACCTGTTCCGCGGCGCCAACTATATCGTGGTGCCGACCGAGCGGAACACCGAGGAGGGTGTCGCGCTTTGTGAGGCGCTGGGGCGTGCGCTGGGCTTTGCCCGTATCTCGCGCCTCTCCCCCGAGGAGCACGATGCCGTCATCGGCTTTGTCTCCCAGCTCACCCACTGTATTGCCGTGTCGCTGATGACCTGCAACCGACAGGAGCACCTTGAGGACTACACGGGCGACTCCTTCCGCGACCTGACGCGGATTGCACGCATCAACGACGAGCTGTGGAGCGAGCTGTTTCTGTTCAACCGCGAGGAGCTTCTTCGGCAGATTGACCTGTTCTCCCATGAGCTTTCCACCCTGCGCTCCTATCTGGAAGCGGGCGACCGCGAGGCAATCCGCGCCATGATGCGCCTGTCCACCGCTCGCAGAGCGCTGTTTGATAAACCAACCCAAGCATGAGGTACAAGATATGAATATGGAATTTTTACGCAAGCTTCCCATCCCGATGGATATCAAGGCAGAATATCCTGTCAGCCCTGCCGCCGCCCTCGCAAAGGAAAAAAGGGATCGGGAGATTGCCGACGTTTTTGAGGGCAAGAGTGACCGCCTGATTCTGGTGATCGGACCCTGCTCTGCCGACAGCGAGGAGCCGGTCATGGAGTACATTCACCGCCTGCGCACCCTGCAGGACCAGGTGCAGGAGAAGCTTCTGATTATCCCCCGCATCTACACCAATAAGCCCCGTACCACGGGGGAGGGCTACAAGGGAATGCTCCACCAGCCCGACCCGAACGCACGCCCCGATATGCTGGCAGGTCTGATTTCCATTCGTAAGCTGCATATCCGAGCCCTGACGGAAACGGGCTTCGGCTGTGCCGACGAAATGCTGTACCCCGAAAATCACCGCCTGCTCAACGACCTGCTGTCCTACGCCGCCGTTGGCGCACGCTCCGTGGAAAACCAGCAGCACCGCCTGACCGCAAGCGGACTCAATATCCCGATTGGTATGAAAAATCCCACGGGGGGCGACCTCTCCGTCATGATGAACGCCATCCGCGCGGCACAGGGCTCCCATACCTTTATCTACCGCGGCTGGGAGGTGCACTCCAAGGGCAACCCCCTCTCTCACGCCATTCTCCGCGGCTACGTGGACCGCATGGGTCGCGCCCACGTGAACTATCATTACGAGGACCTGCGTGAGCTTGCCGAGCTTTACGCCGCAAGCGGCCTTGCCAACCCCGCCGTCCTGATTGATACCAACCATTCTAACTCGGGCAAGATGTGGGCAGAGCAGCCCCGTATTGCCAAGGAGGTGCTGCATTCCTGCCGTCACTCCTCCGATATCAAGCGGCTCGTCAAGGGTCTGATGATTGAAAGCTACCTGGAGGACGGCTGCCAGAAAATCGGCGAGGGCGTGTTCGGGAAATCCATCACCGACCCCTGCCTCGGCTGGCAGAAAACCGAAAAGCTCGTCCTCGACCTCGCCGACCTGCTGTAAAAACATACCGCAACTGCACGCAAAAAGCCGATGCAAAACGCATCGGCTTTTTCTATTTGTCAAAACAACCTCTCTGTCGGCATCAGGGTGTGGTAGCCCCGTTGTCCTCTACGTACTCAAGAATATCGCAAAGGGAACAGCCCAATGCCGCACAGATGCGGTCCAGAATGTAACTGTCGTAACGGACAACGCGATTTTTATAATAGCGGTCTATCGTTTGGAATTTGACCTCGGCTCTCTTGGCTAACTCATAACGGGTAATTCCGTGCTCGTCGAGATATCTGTCTATTGTCAATCTTACCATCGTCATCCCTCCTTTGATATATATTCTATCGGATATATACCTGATTGACAATCTATCTGTTTCGGTATATATTCATATAGGTGTATATTGAAGCTTTTGCCTACTATATAAGAGCGAAAGAACACAGGCAGTACAGCGCCGCTTTCTTTTTGTGGCGAGTGGGAGTTTTGGGGGAGTCTGTTTTCTCTCGTCATTTTTCGTCAATATAGTTGCTTTTCTCCTACCGTATGCTATAATACACTTGTGTATACCTTTTCAACATTCATTGGAGGAACGCACTATGAAAGAACTGATACGCGAGTTTTTCGGCTTCGGGCCGCAGGGCTTCACGAGGGAGCCCGAGGGCTATTTCTCCTGGCAGCACCTGACCTTTGTTACCGTCCTGATGGTGGTGATGGTGGCGCTTGCTATCTATTTTGGAACGACGCGCCGCACGCGCGACGAACGGGCAAAGAACCGCGTCCTCATCTGGGCGGCAATTCTGATAGACGGCTTTGAGCTTGTCAAGATTGTGCTCCACTGCGTGGACGAGCGCGACCCGCTCGGCTGGCTGATTATGCTGCCGCTGTTCCTCTGCTCCATTCAACTGATTACCATTCCGCTTGCCGCCTTCACAAAGGGCAGAGTCAAGGAGGCGTCGCTTGATTTCGTCTTTATCTTCGGGCTTCTCGGCGCCGTGCTGGGCACCTATTTTGCAGGGCAGAACTACGCCGCCTACCCCGTCCTTTCCTTTGTCAACGTGGTATCGGGCATCACGCACAGCATCTCGGGCTTTGCCTCCCTTTATATCGTGCTCTCGGGCATGGCAAGCATGAAGCGCAAAAATCTGCCCATTATCTTCGCCATTCTCGGCGGCTTCTCGGTTGCCGCCTATCTTGCAAACGTGCTGATTGACTACAACTATATGTTCCTCGTGCGAGGGGACGGCACGCCCTACGATATCATTTTCAATATGGTAAATGGCAACCCCGTGATTTACCCCATTCTCGTGGTTGGCTCCCTCGCCCTTTACGCCGCCCTTTTCCACCTTGTGTTCCACCTCATCAAAAGCAAACCCCAAAAGGGCGCCCCTCTCTTCGAGGACTGACACCGCTTCACCGTGCCCTTGTGCTGACACACCCACCCGCCGGCATATCAAAAGCTACATATTTTAAAGTTCACCCGTCAACCGGGAACATAGCAAAAAGTTCACACATAAAAAAGCCCGCATATGCGGGCTTTTTGTTCGCATATTTGTTACAGCTTGGTGACGTCGCGGCCGTCAAGGGCGCCGAGGGCAATTCTCAGGGCGCGGGCGGCATTTTGCGCCTCCTCCTCGTCACCGCCGCGCATCTGAGGAATCAGCGTACGGCAGACCTCACCGCGCACGGTCATATCCCGCGCAACGCGGCTGTCGTCAAAGGCAGGCAGAGTGCGGTCCACCAGGTCAAAGACGTAAACGCCGAAGCTTTCGTTCGTCATGGTCCTGGGCACGGCAAAGCCAATGGGCGTTTTACCCGTGAGAATGACGCGGAGCGCCGTTTCCTTGCCGTAGCCGCGCTCGGAGATGACGGCGGTGATGCGGTTCAGCACCTCGTTCGGATTGTCAATGCCCGTAATATCAAACTCCTCAATCGCGTAGCGGCGGCAGCCAAGGTCCACGCGCGCACACTCCACGCGCGCCGCACCGCCCGTGGGCGAGGGATAGAGCGTCAGGAGATTGGCACCGCCAAAGCCCGGCTCCTCGTAGCAGGAGTTTTCCAGGGCGCCGCTATGCGCATAGGTGGTTTGCGCGACACGGTGGAAGCCGTCAAACAAGCTTCCCCCGGACAGGGCGGTATAGTCGCCGCCAAACTCCCCAATCTGATTGATGCTGACGGGGGCGAGCCCCTCCTCAGCGCCCTCCGCGGCACAGCCCGCCACAAGAGAAACACATCCCGCAAGCGGCTCCGCCTTGCCGTCTGCAAGGGGTGCCTTCGGATAGGTTTTGTCACAAAACGCCCATGCGGTGACCGAAAAGCCCGCCTCGGGAAAATCGTAACGGGAGGGTGCCTCCGTTTTGACAACGGTGACGTTTTCGGGCAAACGGCCGAGCGTATAAATGCTGTCGGGCGTGAGCGGATCGTGGCTACCGGGGCAAATCACGAAACGCACGGCGGGCGCGGAGGAAAATGCCGCACGCAGCATTTCCAGCGTTTCCAGCGTTGCGTAGCGGTTATCCAGAAGATTTCCGCTGATCAGCACCAGGTCCAGCTCCTGCTCCTGCGCGTACTTGACCGTCCGCAGGAAGGTGCCTCTTGCCTCGCGCCGCCGCGCTGCGCTCTGCTCCGCGGTCATGGCGGAAAAGGGGCAGTCCAAAAAAACGTCCCCCATATGCAGCACCTTGACGGGTGCGGTCCTCACTTGCTCCATAGGTCCCTCCAAACGGTCTTTTTTCTCATTTTATCACAACTTTTCCCCCCTTGCAAGTCACTTGCGCCACCGAGAGGAAACTTTTCTTGATTTTTTTAAAAAATCGGGCTTGTATTCGGGCAGAATTTATGCTACAATAGTGCCACGAACAATGAAGCGCCCTTTGGGCGCCCCTCTGGAGGACCTATGTTAAAGCTGGCAGTCCGCAACACGAAAAAGCTGATTCGCCGCTGTGCGGCGGAGAAGCAACAGCGTATCGGCCGTTTCTTTACCAAGCTGGATACCGCCCGTCTGATGGCAGGCGCCTTTTCGCCTGCTAGCAAAACGGGTGTCTATCTCCTGGACGCAGGGGCAGGCACGGGCATTCTCTCTGCCGCCGCCGTGGAGGCACTTTGCGAGATGGGCGGGGTCAAGGAGATTTACCTGACCTGCTACGAAAACAACCCCGAATATATCCCGATGCTGGAGGACAACCTGGAGCGCATTCGCAAGAAGGCGCGCCACGATTACAAGGTCAAGCTTCGCATCACCGTGTGCGAGGAAAGCTTTCTCTTGAAGGAGCACGGAGAGGACGAGCGCTATGACCTCATTATCATGAATCCTCCCCACGAGCAAACCGAGCAGGACACCCCCGAGGCAGCAATGCTCACCGACGTGTTCAGCGGCGGCAACGAGGGGCTGGACGCCCGCTTTACCGCCCTCGGCGCCTCTCTGCTGGCAGAGGGGGGACAGCTGGTAACGGTGCTTCCCGTTGCGGGAACGACCTCCGTGTATCTGACGCCCTTCCGTCGCCACCTGTTCTCGCTTGCATATCCCGAGGCAGTTTATCTGTTCCGCCGTGACAAAACCAAGGAGCCCCTGCAAAAGCACCTCGTGCTCAAGCTTCGCCGCTCCGACAATGCCCCCGCGCAGGTTGCCCTGCATTTCTGCGAGGACGACGGCACCCCCGAGGCAACCCACCGCCAGAACAAGCCCTACGCAGAGGTTGTGCGCGCAGAGGACGCTTCCCTGGTGCTGACGGTAGACGAAAACGAGCAGGAGATTTTGTCCCTGATTAACGCTCTGCCCTGCTCCTTTGACACCTTTCACCTGAAAATCCATACGGGGCTGACCCTGGAAACCAAATATCCGCACCTGCTGCGGGATACGCCCGTAGACGGCGCCATTCCGCTGTTGCATCCAAGATGCCTGCGGGACGGGCTGGTGTCCTTCCCCCGTCCTGGGGTCAAGGGGCAGTATATCGTGCCCGCGGCACCCTCTCTTTCTCAGCCGAACAAAAACCTCCTGCTCATCAAGCGCGCCCCCGCAAAGTCCGACAAGCGCCGCCTGATGTGCGCCGCCCACCTCGGTGGGACCATGAACTGCCGCTACATCAGCACCCATAACAAGCTCAATTACGTGGACGCCCCTGCCAACGAGCAGATGGACCCGCCCTTCCTGTTCGGCCTGCTTGGGTATCTTTCCAGCGAGCCCGTGGACAGGTATATCCGCGTCATTTCCAAGTCCGCCTGCATCAACGCACGTGAGCTTGCCGCCCTGCCTCTGCCCACCGCACAGCAGCTTCGCGCCATCGGTGCCAAGCTCATGTCCGTGCGCGTTTACAGGGCTGATTACTGTGACCGCGTGGTCAAGCAGCTGCTCTTTGCAGGAAAGCTGTAACAAAATATTGCCAAAGCCCTTGCATTTTGCATCGGTATATGGTATATTTATTGTGTTAAAATATCATTTGGAAGGAGTGGGGGAGCTTCCCCTACAAAACAATGAGCGCATTTGAAATTGTCATGATGATTCTTCTTTTGGTCATGGGCGTTTTCCTGGTTGTGTCCATGCTCCTGCAAAAAAGCAAAAAGGGTCTGTCCAGCACCATCTCGGGTGGCATGGACACCTACTATGACCGTGACGG
>JAFQJX010000144.1 GCA_017397205.1 Clostridia bacterium
AGCAGAGCCGACTTTGACGCCATCAACGACCAGCTTTGCCGTGACGCCACCCGTGCCAACCGCTTCGCCAATATGCTGATGCCCATTCTCTTCAACATCGGCAACATTATGTACGTGACCGTTGCTCTCGTGGGCGGCGCGTTGACGATTTACGGGGTGTGGAACCTCAGCATTGGCGGACTGCTCGGGAAAATTGCCCCCGTTCTGACGCTTGCAACGGTGGTGTCCTTCCTCAACATGACCAAGCAGTTTTTCAGCAATATCAGCCAGGTGTCGGGGCAGGTCAACTCCGTTGTCATGGGTCTGGCAGGTGCCAGCCGCATCTACGACCTCATTGACGAGGAGAGCGAGCCCGACGAGGGCTACGTCACCCTTGTCAACGCAAGAGAAACGGCGGACGGCACCCTCACCGAGTGCGAGGAGCGCACGGGCATCTGGGCATGGAAGCATCCCCACGGGGACGGCACCGTCACCTACACCCGCCTTGCGGGAGACGTCCGTATGTTTGACGTGGACTTCGGCTATCGCCCCGATAAAATCGTGCTGAAAAACATCACCCTGTATGCCGAGCCGGGTCAGAAGGTGGCGTTCGTCGGCGCAACGGGCGCGGGCAAAACCACCGTCACCAACCTGATTAACCGCTTCTACGATATTGCGGACGGAAAAATCCGCTATGACGGCATCAACATTAACAAAATCCAGAAGGCGTCCCTGCGCCGCTCTCTCGGCGTGGTGCTTCAGGATACCAACCTCTTTACGGGCACCGTGATGGAAAATATCCGCTACGGCCGTCTGGACGCCACGGACGAGGAGTGCATTGCTGCCGCCCGTCTTGTCAGCGCCCACGATTTTATCACCCGCTTGCCCGAGGGCTACGGTACCATGTTGACGGCAAACGGCGCCAACCTGTCCCAGGGGCAAAGACAGCTGCTGTCCATTGCCCGTGCCGCCGTTGCTGACCCGCCCGTCATGATTCTGGACGAGGCAACCTCCTCCATTGATACCCGCACCGAGGAACTGGTGCAGGCGGGAATGGACGCCCTGATGCACGGCCGCACCGTCTTCGTCATTGCGCACCGCCTCTCCACCGTCAAAAACTCCGACGTCATCATGGTCCTGGACCACGGCGAGATTATCGAGCGCGGTACGCACGAGGATCTGATTGAGAAGCAGGGAAGGTATTATCAGCTTTATACTGGAGCATTCGAATTGGAATGATGAATTCTGCGCAGAACGTCAGGCGCCTCGTCGCCTGACTAACAGCGTTCAATACCTCTGACGTGCGAAGCACGCCGACGAGGCACCGAACGCCGTTTCTGCATCAGAATTCAATTGTTCCGACGAAACGGCGAGATATTTCTCTGCGCAGAACGGCAGGTGCCTTTTGCCTTGCCGTATGCCCTGTGCGTGACACGCGCACGGGACGGGGCATATGCTTTATCATACGAAATGTACAAGAAAGGAATAGGATATGGCAGAGCTACAGCTGAACGAGATGTTAGATGCCCTGCGCGAGGATACCGCGGGGGTGATTCGACAGGCAGAGGCGGACTACGTCAGGCACGTGGCGCTTCTGGCTGAACAGGTGGTGGCAAGGAGGAGCCGCGTGGTGCTTCTTGCGGGGCCGAGCGGGTCGGGAAAAACGACCACCTCCAATATGCTGGCAGATCAACTGCGTCGGGAGGGGCACGAGGCGACCGTCATTTCCCTTGACGATTTTTACCGCTCCAAAAACGACCCCGATTATCCCCTGAATGACAAGGGGCAGCCCGACTACGAGGCGCCCGAGTCCCTGCGCCTGGACCTCGTCAGGGAGGCCATTCGGGAAATCCTTTCGGGGGCAGAGGTACACCTGCCGCGCTTCAATTTCAAAATCGGTATGCGCCATGACCGCGCCGTCACCGTCAAGATTCCCGACGGCGGCTGTGCGATTATTGAGGGGCTGCACGCCCTCAATCCCCTTCTGACGGACGGACTTGCGACCGACCTCGTGACTAAGGTGTTCGTCAGCGTGTCCACCAACATTTCCATAGGGGACGACCGCATTTTGTCGGGACGCAAAATCCGCTTTATCCGCCGTATGTCGCGGGATTACCTCTATCGCGCGGCAGACGCCGCACGCACCCTTTCCTTCTGGCAGGGGGTGCTTGCAGGAGAGGACAAATACCTCTATCCCTATAAGGAAACGGCAGATTTTCGCTTTGACACCTTCCATTTCTATGAAATCGGCGTCATGAAGCGGCTGGCAACGCAGGTGATGGACGAAAGCCCCGCTCTTGCGGAGCATCCCTTCCTGCTCGTCATTCGCCGCGCCCTGTCCCATTTTCCCTGCATTCCGCTGGAGATGGTGCCCGAGACCTCGCTTTTGCGTGAGTTCCTGCCGGGCGGCATTTACGAGCATCTGTACTAAAGCAAGGGCGAAGTCCTCGCCCCACAAACCGCCCTCAGGCGTGCCTGAGGGCGGTTTTTTCGTTTTTCTTTCTCCCTTGCGACTTTCTTTTAAGACGTGGGATTTTGTTGTAAAAAATACAAGAAAATGCGTGGAAGCATGGCGGTGGCGGCGGTACAATATAGGTGTAATAAGGAAATGATTGGAGGTACACCTTATGAGTGAGCTTATGGATATTGGCAAGAGAATTGCCACCATCAGAAAGCAAAGAGGCAAAACCCAGGCGTGGATAGCCGCGCGACTGTACATCAGCCGCCAGACCGTCAGTCTGTGGGAGCAGGGTAAGGCAAAGCCCTCCGTGGATTTGCTCCCCGCCCTGTGTGAGCTTCTGGACGTTCCCGTCTGCGCCCTGCTCGGGCTTTGCCATATGGCGAAGCGAGGCGAGTGTCAGAGTGCTACCGCTGAGGAGGCGGGCACCCCGACAGCCACCGAGCCCTGCGGCAGAGGGAGCATTGCACCCCGTGCAAGAGTCGCGGTTGGAGGTGCGTTTATGCGCTTCCGCAGCTGACGGCGGTGGCACACAATAGAATAAGCCCCTGGCTTAGCCGGGGGCTTATCTCTTTATTCTCGCGTTCTCTTTTTTCTGCTCTTGTCAGAGGGCGGGCTATTTGCCCCTTGCTCTGCGACGGGGGACGGGCGGCTTTTTCATTTTGTACAGCTCCTCTGCCGCAAGGCGCGCCTTTGCAACGGGGCAGCCCTTGCGCGGGAAGCAATAGTAAAGGCGCTCCTGATTGCCGATGCAGATGACGTCGCCCATTTCGTACCAGAAATAGTCGGTGTTCAAGCTGTGTGCACATATGGGGGACTGCGTGTAGGCAAGGCGCCCGTCACAGCCCGTCAGGACAAAGCCGTTTTCGTCGTGAACGAGGCGCCCCTCGCCCACCATATACAGCGCCTTGTAGTCCACGAGAATGCCGATATCCACCTCGGTGTCCAGGCGGTAGCGGTGCTCGGCAAGCTCCTTTCGCACGCACTCCCGCTCCCAGCGGTACCAATCGGGAATATGGGCAAATTCCGTTTTGCCGTCCTTTGCCCTCATGCGGCCGTATTCGTCCATTTCGTACACCTTGTGGCAGGCGGAGCAGGTGAGGGTGATGCCCTCGCCCTTCATGGCGCCCTCCGTCTGGCAGTGGGGGCAACGGTACAGGATACGCTCCAGCCCCTCTGCGCGGAACGGCTCGGTGACGGCGGTGCGGTGCTCCCATTGACTTGCAAAGTTGTCAAAGGAAAACGCCTTGTCAATGCCTGCGTTCAGCTCCTCCACGGACAGCGCTTCAACCTCCTCCCGTGTGAACAGACACGAAAGGTGTGCCGTGACGCTTGTGTGGCGGGTCCTGAGATTGTTGTACAGGGGGTTACGAAGAAACGCGCCGTCCGTAATGACCGTCAGCACGGGGACGGAGAGCCGCTTCAGCAGCTGCCCCAGGTTGCGGGGCAGGGCGGTGGCACAGCCGTCCAGCGTGTAGCCCGCCTCGGGGAACATCAGCACGCTGATTTTCTTTTTGTGAATGGTGTGGTAAATATCCGTAATCAGGGAAATGTCCGACACGTATTTTTGCGTGGGAATGCACCCCAGGCGGCGCATCAGCCAGCCCTTGCCCACAAAGCCGTCGGTGGTGCAGACGGTGCAATAGGGCATGGGGTAAAAGATTTTGGAGGCGATTTTCATATCAATGAAGCCCGAGTGATTCATCAGAATGAAATACGGCCCCTCACCCGCCTCGTCCATACGGCTCTCGGTGTAGGAAAAGTGGGTTTTCATCAGCTCGCCGCACGACAGGGCGCGGATGAGCGTGCGGAACAAAAACCACGGCTTGCCGGGCAAGCGGTGCTTCGGCTTTTTGATTGCCAATACGTCAGAAACGTCGGCCTTGACTGCCTTGATCTTCATAGTAACTCCTCATAGTGGGATATGGGGGGTGCCGATTGTATATATAACGATTATGTACAGTTTATCACAAAATAACCCCAAAAGCAAGCCGCACGCCTGCTACTTGCCTTTTTGCCAAAACGGGTGTATCATAAAGAAAAGGAAACGGGAGGACAAAGAGCATGAGAGTGAGCAAATGGCTGTCAGGGCATACGGAATCCCTTGTCGGCAAGCGGGTTGCCGTCAGCGGTGCGACGGGCGGGCTTGGACAGGCGCTTTGTCGGCATCTTGCCTCCCTCGGGGCAACCCTTGTGCTGCTGGACCGCAATATGGAAAAATCCCGTGCGCTTGCAGAGAAGCTCAGGGCGGCGTACCCCGACCTTTCGGTCAGCCATATTCAGGTGGATATGGAGCAGATTGATACGGTCAGGCGGGCGGCAGAGGAACTCAAACGGGAGCCCCTGCACTATCTCATTCTGAACGCGGGGGCGTACAGCATTCCGCGCCATAAAACATCAACGGGCTATGATAACGTCTATCAAATCAATTTTATCTCCCCCTACTATCTCGTCCGTGCGCTGCTTCCGCATCTTGCGGCACACGGCGGCCGCGCCGTGGCGGTGGGGAGCATCGCGCACAGGTATTCGGTAAGCGACCCCACCGACGTGGATTTCTCAGGGAGGAGCCGCGCTTCCTTGGTATATGGGAATGCAAAGCGGCACCTGATGTGCGCCCTCTGGGGGTTGGCACAGACGTGCGATGCGCCCGTCACCGTGGTGCATCCCGGCATTTCCCAGACGGGCATCACGGCGCACTATCCCAAGGTGATTTACGCCCTGATTAAGTTCCCTATGAG
>JAFQJX010000145.1 GCA_017397205.1 Clostridia bacterium
CGAGCAGATTGAAAACGGCATCTGGCTCGGCAAGGCAGCTGCCGATACCTCGTACAGCCAAGCGCTCTACGATGCCATTTTTGAGACGGCTCCGGGCGCCGTCAGCGACGTCATTGAAACGCCCGACGGCTACTATATCATTTACGGAATGTCCCTGACGGCGGAGCCGCTTGAGGACGAGCGCCTGACGGAGCTGGTGACACTCTCGTACATTGAACAGCTGTATTACAGCGAAATTGAAGCGCAGGCAGGCGTGCTTCTTGAGGGAGTCACCTACAAGGACAAATACACCACCCTGACCGCAAAACAACTGCTGGAGGGTAACTGATCATGCGACACGCACGCACTCCGGGGGAACCCGCACCCATTTTCTTTTCCCGCCTTTGGCAAGGGCTTGCCCTGCACACACAGCGCGAGGTGGACGACAAGGTCGTTTTCGCCTAC
This sequence comes from Clostridia bacterium, assembly GCA_017397205.1. GTDB lineage: Bacteria > Bacillota > Clostridia > Oscillospirales > CAG-272 > UBA1740. The sequence continues at coordinate 445 of JAFQJX010000145.1, forward strand.
AATCCTCTGCCCTCCTATTGGGGCGTTTATATCCGCGAATATGCGCTTGCCTATTCCTTCGTGATCACCCTCCGCATCTTACGGCGCATTTCTCCCGACGGCGTCATTGAAATTTCCGCGGGCGAGGAGCCGGACTCCGTGGCGCTGACCATTTTTCTCAAGGACCCAAGAGACAGAGATATTGGCAAGGCAATTGCCCCGTATCTGCCGATTATGAAAAGCATTCTCGCAGAGCTTGAAACACCGAGCACCGTTTCGCTCGGTCAGGGCGGCTTTGCCCTGACCTATTCCCTGCCCCTGTACCGTGGGAAGGAAACCTCGCTGTGCGAGGGCGACGTGGACTATATTGAACTGGCGGTTGAGCACGCGCTTGCCGTATCCCTCTGAAAAACAAAACAAGCATACGGTTTTTTCCGTATGCTTTTTCTTTTTCTATCTCTTTTTTATGTGGTCTTACGCTTGGTCTTTTTTTGCATTTTTCGTCTCAATTGGAAACGGATGACGATTATATTTTGGAGCCGTGCGGGGCAACTTATTCGTGAGGACAAAAAAGGAGACTGATATGAAAATCAAATGCTTTTCACGGCTTTTTGCCGTTTTAATGATACTTGCGCTTGCCGCCTCCCTCTTGGTCACGGGGGCGTCTGCTGCGGGGCTTCCCGTCCTGAAGGGAGAGATTGATGCGCGGCTGCCCGACCTGCTGAGCGACCTGGCGCCCGCCTCGGGCGCCGCCAACAAGCTGAACGTCGGTGGCTACGCCTTTGGAGTGCGCCTGTTCAGCGAGGGGGTGCAGGTCGTGGGGCTTGCTGACCCTGCGTCGCCCGGGGTGCTTGCGGGGCTTGAGAGAAACGACCGCATTCTGTCCTTAAACGGCAAGGCGGTGTCACAGGTGGACGACGTGGTGCGCGCCATTGAGGAAAGCGGGGGAAAGCCCCTCACGCTTGAGGTACAACGGGGAAGCGAGCGCCTGACCCTGACCCTGACCCCAAGGCAGGACGCCACGGGCAAGTGGCGTGCGGGCATCTGGGTACGGGACAACGCGGCAGGCATTGGAACGGTCACCTTCGTGGACCCGAAAACGGGCGCCTTTGGTGGGCTCGGTCACGGCATTTGTGACGCCGATACGGGGGAGCTCGTTCCCCTGACGCGGGGGGCTGTCATGGAGACGGAAATCAACGGTGTCGTCAAGGGCACGGAGGGCACCCCCGGGGAGCTCAAGGGCTATCTCGGCACCAAGAAAATCGGCTCCCTGCTTCTGAACTGTGACAAGGGCGTATTCGGGGTGCTTTCCCCCGTTCCCGACGGGCTGGGCGACCCTGTTGAGGTGGGTGGCAGAAGCACCGTGCACGCGGGAGAGGCGATTTTGCGCTGCACCCTTGACGGCAAGGGCCCCAAGGATTACAAAATTGAGCTCGGCGACATCCGCGCCGACAAAAGCGGCACCAAATGCTTCTCCGTCCACGTCACCGACCCCGCCCTGTTGGACAAAACAGGCGGCATCGTACAGGGCATGAGCGGCAGCCCGATCTTGCAGGACGGGCGCCTGGTGGGCGCCGTGACCCACGTGCTGGTGGGCGACCCCACGCGCGGCTACGGCATTTTCCTTGACAATATGCTCGCCTCCCTCCCCCGTGAGCTCACCTGACGCGCAAAATACTTGGTGTAACGCTGTCAAAAGGCAATATCTCTGTCCGGGGAGATATTGCCTTTATTTTGTTCTGTTCTTTTGCAAAAAAGCAAGCAAGGCAACGCTTTTCGTATCAAATATGATAAATGTTGCACATTTGATATTGCCACGGGGGATGCGATATGGTATACTTTTTCCGTAGGTGTACACCTACGGTTTTGGTACAAACACAATACAAGCAAAAGAGGAACGTGTTATGACAGAAGCAACGCAAGGCGCGAAGAAGCTAAAGATTACCTGCATTCAGATGGATGCGAAGATTGGCTGCCCCGAAGAAAACTCTGCGCACGCAGAGGAGCTCATTGTCAAGGCATGCGAGGAGGGCCCCGACGTCGTTGTTTTGCCCGAGGGCTGGAAAAATCTTGGTCCCTTAAATGAGAAGCTTGCCGAGTTCTCTTCCCGTGACGGAGACACCGTAAAGCAACTGTTCGGTGGGCTGGCAAAAAAATATAACGTCAACATTGTCGCCGGCACAGTTCCCGATATGCATGGTGGAAAAATCTATAATACCGCCTTTGTTTTTGACAGAACCGGCGCGTGTGTTGCGACCTATGACAAAACGCATCTGTGCTTCCCCGGAGAAGCGCGCCGCTTTGCAGAGGGCGACACCCTGTGCAACTTTATGCTGGAGGGTGTCAAATGCGGCATTCTGACCTGTAATGACCTGAGATTCCCCGAGGCAACAAGAACGCTTGCCCTTGATGGGATTGAGCTTCTGTTCGTTCCGTCTGCTTGGCCGGACTCAACGCTCTTCCGTCTGCGGGTGCTTGTTGCGGCAAGAGCCATTGAAAACCAGCTGTTCGTTGTAAACTGCAACGCCTGCTGGGCAACGCCCACCAAGGTAAACGGCGGGGAATCCACCATTGTTGATGCCTTTGGCAGAACCCTTGCCGTGGCCGGTACAAAAGAGGAGCTTATCTCTGCCGTGTGCGATATGCAGATGGTTACGACCATCCGCGATGCGGGTCAGTCCTTTATGGAAAGAAGACGCCCTGACGTTTACTGATCTTCCACCCGGGCGCACACGTGCATAACAAACGGAGAATACATATGGTTACGATTTCATTTACAGGCG
>JAFQJX010000146.1 GCA_017397205.1 Clostridia bacterium
AAATGGGGGTCAGGGTGCGCAGAAAAGCGCCGATAGCGGAGAGTATGCTTGGCAGAAACACGCAAAAGGTCACTCCCAGAATCGTCAGCGCAAGAACTGCACAGACGTACAGGGAGATGGTCAGGTATTTCTTATTCCAATCCAGCTTAAACATGGGACGCCTCCGCGTAATTGATAGATATATTATACAATATTAAAATATATTTTCAAGAAGGGCGGGAAAAAAAGTTATATTTCTTGCAAAAGCCGCCGTTTCATGGTATATTATAAGGGATTTAAGAAATAGGGAGGGAAACGGCGTGCGATTGACGGAACAGGCATATGCTAAGGTCAATCTTTGGCTCTCAGTCGGGGACAAGCGTCCCGACGGGTATCATGACGTGGAAACGGTGATGCATACGGTTTCCCTCTGCGATACCGTCGCTTTGGAAATATCCGAGGGCAACGGCATCTCCCTCGCCGTTACGGGGGATGGCTCCGTACCTTGCGACGCGCGCAATCTCGCGTGGCGCGCGTGCGAAACGTTTTTGAGGCACTCAGGCAGGACGGCGCGCGTCAGAATTGAGATTGATAAGCGAATTCCTGCGGGCGGCGGTCTTGCGGGCGGCTCCAGCGATGCTGCCGCCGTGCTTCGGGCACTCAACCGCGCCTTTGACAGTCCGTATACCCCACAACAACTGATGGAGCTTGCGGCTGAGCTTGGCTCCGACGTGTCCTTTTGCGTGCTGGGAGGCACCGCGCTGTGCCGCGGTAGAGGTGAGGTCGTGACTGCACTTGAGGACCCGAAGCCCCTGCATCTCTTGCTTGCCTTCAGCGGCGAACACGTCAGCACTCCGGACGCCTACCGACTTCTGGATGCAGACGGCGGAGAGGAGCGCGGTGGAGCGACCCTTATGGGGTGTCTTGGCGCCTTGCAGGAGGGGAGTATGGCAGGACTTGAGGGCCATATGTATAACCGCTTTGAAAAGAGCATTTTACCAACCTGTCCCGCAGCAAACGCATACAGAAACGCCCTTGCAAAAGCAGGCGGCGTCAGCCGTATGAGTGGCAGCGGCTCAACCGTTTTTGCCATCTTTGAAAGCGAGGAGAGGGCGCTGGAAGCTCAAAAGCTCCTTGACTTTGAGGTCACCTATGCAATCTCTGTAAAATCATATTTCAAAAAATAATTTAGGGCAGAATAGATAATGGTAGATATTTACGAGTTGCTTGCGCCTCTCTATGACGAGCTCAACCAGGACGTGGATTACGAGAAAATCGCAAGCTTTACGGACCGTCAGATTCAAGCCCATGCGAGCCGCAGGGTACACAAAATTCTGGACCTTGCCTGCGGCACGGGCGCTCTTTCCTTGCCGCTTGCCTCGCGCGGATATTCCGTTGTCGGGCTGGACTTATCTCCCAATATGCTTTCCGTTGCCAGCGAAAAGGCAAGGGAGGCAGGGCTGGATTGCTTCTTTACCATGCAGGATATGACCGACTTTGACCTCGGAGGAGAGGTGGACGCCGTCGTTTGTACGATGGATGGCATCAATCACCTGACCCAGCCCGAGCAGATGAAGGCGGCAATATCTTGTGTCGGTCGGCACCTCGCTGACGGCGGCATCTTTGTGTTTGACGTCAACAGCAAATTCAAGTTTGAGTATATTTACGGCGACGAGGCGTACACCATGGAGACGGACGCCGCCTTTTGCGTCTGGCAGAACGTGTGGCGCCCCTCCTCGCGGATTTGTGACTTTCTGATTACCCTGTTTGAAAAAGATGCGGACGGGCGCTATCGGCG
>JAFQJX010000147.1 GCA_017397205.1 Clostridia bacterium
AACTCTGCCGTACAGCTCGTTGTCGCGGCGCAGGCGATGGGGGTCCAGCTCCTGCATCTGGCGTGCGGTCAGGCGCCAGGTCCAATTTCCCTCCGCCTTGCCCGGGGTATTCAGGCGGCAGTCACAGCCGTAATGCAAGAGGTCCTGAATGGGAAAGACGGTCAGGCGCGCGTGGGAGGCGAGCATGGTCCTTATGATATTGTCGTACCCCCCGTCCCAATTTTCCCCCGTGTACTGACAGTAGGCGAGGATTTTTTCGCGGGTGGCGCTATCCTGCTCCCAGATATAGCCGAGCAGGGTGTTGTTATCGTGGGTGCCCGTGTACGCCACGCAGTTTTCGGGATAGTTGTGCGGCAGATGGGGGGAGCTTGGGTCGCCCAAAAAGGCAAATTGGAACACCCGCATACCGGGCAGCCCCGCCTGCTTCATCAGGCGGTGTACGGCGGGGGTGATATCCCCGAGGTCCTCGGCAATCAGCAGCTTGTCCCCTGCCACCTCCTTCATGGCGCGGAGGAAGGGGGCGCCGGGTCCCTTGACCCATTTGCCCTCGCGTGCGGTTCTGGCGCTTGCGGGCACCGACCAATAGTGTTCTATGGCACGGAAATGGTCAATGCGTACCCCGTCAAACAGCTCCAGCATCAGCGAAAGGCGCTTCTGCCACCAGGCGTAGCCGTCACGCTTCATGACGTCCCAGCGGTAGAGGGGATTTCCCCAAAGCTGTCCGTCCTCGGCAAAGTAATCGGGGGGCACTCCGGAGACGCGGCGGGGGTAGCCCTTTGCATTCAGGTCAAAGAGGTGGGGGCTTGCCCAGACGTCGGCGCTGTCACAGGAAACGTAGATGGGAATATCCCCTAAAATGCGTACCCCGCGCTCGTGTGCATACTGCTTGACGGACGCCCATTGACGGAAAAAGGTATATTGAATGAATGCCCAGCCCAGCACCAGCGCCCCGTCGGGCTCCGTCACCGTCCACTCCTGCCACGGGGTGTCGCCGTTTGCATGGCGGAGCGCCATATAGCGGCAAAGCTGTGCCACCTCGGGCTTCTCCTCAAGAAAGGCAAGGATGGGGGCGGTGTCCTTTACCCGCGCCGCCGCGCGGAGCAGGAGGGGAATGCGCTCCTCCCGTAGGCGCGCAAGCTCCGAGGTGTGGTCGCACCTCTGACGGGCGTGCGCCAGCTCCGCGTCGGTAATCAGCCCCTCGCGCCACAGGGTGGGGAGGTCAATGAAATAGGGGTTGCCGGCAAAGGCGGAATAGGATTTGTAGGGGGAGCCGTATTCGTCGGGCATGGAAAAGGGAAGCACCTGCCACCAGGAGTAGCCCGCGGTTGCAAGAAAATCAACAAACGCCCTGGCTTCCTTGCCAAAGCTCCCGATTCCAAAGTCACCCCACAGGGTGGAAACGTGCATCAGCACGCCGCTTTCCCGTTTCATAGGCACAGTCCTCTCTTTCTTTCTCTACCATCATAGCAGAAAACGCGCCAAAAGGCAAGACGCCTCCGCCGCCTGACGGACTCCTACGGCAGACAAAGCTCCTCGGCATCAATCTGACAGCGGCAGACCTCCCTGACAGGCAGGCAGAGAGACATGGCAAGACGGGTGGAAAGAGTAAGAGAAAAGCATTCGCCTCCCACCGCAACCGACAGGGGGGCTTCAAAGGGGGCACGCCCCTCAATGGCGTTGGCGACGGCAAGGGCGCAGGCGCACCTCTCGTGGCAGACGGGCGACGGCAGGGAGAGCAGCACCTCACCCACGAGGGCATCTCCCGCCCTCTCTGTATAAAGCACCGTGACGCCGCTCGGAAAATCCCTCTGCAGGGGGGCAAGCGCATCTGGCGGAGGCGCCGCCTCTCCCGTAAGACATGCAAAGGGGGAGCCGATACGCAGACAGGTGAGCGAATAGGCGCTTCCCCCCAGAATGACGGGGCGCCCCCTCGTCAGACGGGGGTAGCGGCAGGGAATGGAGGCGCCGTCCAGCACAGGGTAGCCCAGCTCTGCCCGCACGCAGCGTGCAACGCCGCCGTAGCTTTCCAGCGTCATGCGCCGTGAGCCGCCCGAAAAGGACAGGCACAGCTCCGTGCGGTTGACACGGGCAGAATCGTAGAGATATTTTGCCGCACACGAGAGGGCGGCGGTATCGGGAACGGTGTGTTCACCGTCCGGAAGATGGCATCCGACGCAGCCGTCCGCCCGCTCTGCTTCACAAACGGTGAGAACGCCCGACGCCCCCACCCCTGTGACGGGGTGGCACAGGGCGGCGCACAGCCCCCTCGGAAGCGCTTCCTCTCCTGCATAGAGGAGGTACGACCTGCCTGCGCTTGCATATTTGATAAAGGACAGCATAGGGGGTACCTCCTTTGATTTTTCAGGGTGGAAGGAAAGGGAATACATTGTATGCCGCCTATATCTTGTCTTATATCTTGTCTGAAACCTCTTTTTCGTTGATGGGCAAAAGGAAAAGCGCAAGAGCCCGTCTTGGCTCTTGC
>JAFQJX010000148.1 GCA_017397205.1 Clostridia bacterium
AATGCAGTACCTGTACAACGACGGGGACCTGTATTACTTCATGGATATGGAAACCTACGACCAGATGCCTCTTTCCAAGGACAAGCTGAGTGACAACTTCCGCTTTGTCAAGGAGGAGACTATGTGCAAGATTTCCACCTGGAACGGCGACGTCATCGCCGTGGATCCTCCCACGTTCGTGGAGCTTCTCGTGACCGAGTGTGAGCCCGGCGTTAAGGGTAACACCGCCACCAACGTCACCAAGAATGCCGTTGTGGAAACCGGCGCAACCATCAAGGTGCCCCTGTTCATTGAGGAGGGTGACACCATTCGCATTGATACCAGAGAGGGCGGCTCCTACCTGGAGCGCGCATAAGGAGGACTTATGACTTTAACTGAAAGAGCAGCATATCTCAAGGGCCTCGCAGAGGGGCTCAAGCTGGACGAAACCAAGGCAGAGGGCAAGCTGATAGGCGAGCTGCTTGGGCTTGTCGGCGATATGGCAGCAGAGCTGCGCGACCTGCGTGAATACGTAGAGGAGCTGGACGGAGACCTCGGTCAGGTTGAAGAGGACCTGTACGACGTTGACGACGAGGAATATGACGAGGAGTACGACGACGAGGATAACTTTTACGAGGCCGTTTGCCCCTCCTGCGGTGAAACGCTTTGCTTTGACGAGAGCATTGACCCCACCGACATTACCTGCCCCAACTGCGGCGAGCAGTTTGAGTGTGAACTGGGCTGCGACGGCAACTGTGACGGCTGCACGGGCTGTGACGAAACCGAGGAAGAGTAAAACAAGAGAAGTCCCCACTCCGTGGGGGCTTCTTTGATAGGAGAACGTATGAACATTGTCGTTCTGGATGCCGCAACCCTTGGTGCGGATATTGACCTGTCTCCCTTGCATGCCGTTGGTACGGTGATCCCGTACGCCGCAACAAGCGAGGAGGAAATGCCCCTGCGCGTACGGGAGGCAGACGTCATTGTTGCAAACAAGGCGCGCCTGAATGCCGCCACGCTTGCAAGCGCCACGCGCCTGAAGCTGATTTGTGAAGCGGCTACGGGCTACGATAACATTGACGTTGCGTGGTGCAAGGAACAGGGAATTGCCGTTGCAAACGTAGCGGGCTACTCCACGCACAGCGTGGCGCAGGTCACGCTTGCTATGGCGCTCTCCCTCTATACGCACCTGCCCGAATATCACAGCTTTGTTGCAAGCGGAGCGTACAGCAAAAGCAATTGCTTTAACCGCCTGGAGCCCGTATATTGCGAGCTTGCAGGCAAGACCTGGGGCATTGTGGGGCTTGGCAATATCGGGCGTCAGGTGGCTTGTGTCGCCCAGGCAATGGGCTGCCGCGTGATTGCCCATACCCGTACCCCGCGCGAGGGCTATGACTGTGTTTCACTTGATACCCTTTGCCGCGAGTCGGATATCATTTCACTGCACACCCCCCTGACGGATGCCACGAGGCACCTGATAGGCAGGGAGCAGCTTACCGAGATGAAGGACGGCTGCGTGCTGATTAACGTGGCACGCGGCGCCGTGACGGACGAGGAGGCAGTTGCCGAGGCGGTGCTGTCGGGAAAAATCCTCTTTGGCTGTGACGTCTATGCACGCGAGCCGCTTGCCACCGACCACCCCTATACCAAGCTTCTTGACAGGACGGGCGTCTGCCTGACACCGCATATGGCATGGGGGTCAAGAGAGGCGCGACAGCGGTGTGTTGCGGAAATTGCCGAGAATATCTCCGCGTTCTATCTTGGGAACGCACGCAATCGCATCGTATAAAACGGAGGAAAGCATGGAGCATCTATACGAGGTCAACGTTGAGGGGGAAAGCACCTCCTCTGTGACGAGATACATGGATTACCTGACTGCCTCTATCCGTGCACGGGGAGGCAAGCTGATTAAGGTCTGGCACGGCGGCGCGACCCCCGACGGAAAAGCCCGCCTGCGCGATGCCGCAAGACTGCACGTGCGGCGCCTGAAGCGCCAGGGGCGCATTTCCTTTTATATTTACGGAGAGGACCTCTCTTGGGAAAACGAGGAAACGCGCTACTTGCTGGATAAATACCCCC
>JAFQJX010000149.1 GCA_017397205.1 Clostridia bacterium
CACCCTCATGGCGGCGGACAGCGCCGTCATGGTCATTGATGCGGCAAAGGGCATTGAGCCGCAGACGCGCAAGCTGTTCAAGGTGTGCGCCATGCGCCATATCCCCATTTTTACCTTTATCAACAAGCTAGACCGCGAGGCGCGGGACCCCTTTGACCTGCTGGACGAGCTGGAAAAGGAGTTTGGCATCGGCACCTACCCCATGAACTGGCCGATTGGCTGCGGCAACAGCTTCCGCGGTGTCTATGACCGCGAGGGACAGCAGGTGCTGGCGTTCAACGAATTTCACTCGGGCGGAAAGCGCCTGGAGGCAATCAAATGCTCCCTTGACCGCCTGGAGGAGCTTGGCGACCTGATGGACGAATATCAGCGCCGCGACCTCGTGGAGCAGGTAGAGCTGCTGGACGGCGCCTGCTTTGATTTTGACCTGGAGGCGGTGCGAAGCGGCAAGCTTTCCCCCGTCTTTTTCGGCTCCGCCTTGAACAATTTCGGCGTAGAGCAGTTCCTGACGCACTTTTTGCGTTTGACGACCGCCCCCCTGCCGCGCAAGACGGAGGAGGGGGTGGTGGACCCCTTTGACGAGGGCTTTTCCGCGTTCGTGTTCAAAATCCAGGCAAATATGAACCGCGCCCACCGCGACCGCATTGCCTTTATGCGGATTGTCAGCGGCAAGTTTGACCGCACGCAGGAATATTACCACGTGCAAGGGGGCAAGACGCTCAAGCTGTCCCAGCCCCAGCAGATGATGGCGCAGGAGCGCGCCGTCATTGACACCGCCTACGCGGGGGATATTATCGGCGTCTTTGACCCCGGTATTTATTCCATCGGCGATACGGTCTGCTCTCCCTCCCAAAGGGTGCGCTTTGAGGGCATTCCCACCTTTGCGCCCGAGCATTTTATCATGGTGGAGCAGGTGGACAGCATGAAGCGCAAGCAGTTTGCCAAGGGCATGACGCAGATTGCCCAGGAGGGCGCCATTCAGATGTTCTTTGAGCCGGGCGCCTCCATGGAGCGCGTCACGGTCGGCGTCGTCGGCACCCTGCAATTTGACGTGCTGGAATTCCGCATGAAAACGGAATACAACGTGGAATATATCCAGACACCCCAGCCCTACGGCGCCATTCGCCGTATCGTCACCCCTGCCGACCCCAAGGGCATTAAGTTCTACGACAACAAATGGGTGCAGGACGTGCGCGGCAATAACTACGTTCTGTTCCGCAGCGAATATATGATTGGCTGGTTCCTTGACCAGAATCCCGGCGTCACACTCAGGGAGTTCGGCGAGGAGCTGTAACGAAAACGGACAAAAGCAAGGGGGGCAGGTGCCGCGGCACCTGCCCCCAAGTCATTGTTTTTTCTCTTACGCGTTTCCTAAAATATAGTCCCCCAGCGCCTCGGGCGTGGTGAAAAAGGTGTCGGCGCCCACCTCACGCAGCTGCTCCTCCGTGCGGAAGCCCCACAAAACGGAAAGACAGGGCAAGGCGGCATTTTGGGCGGTTGCAAAGTCAATATCGCTGTCGCCGACGTAGGCGGCGTCCTCCCGTTTGACCCCCAGCTGCTCCAGCGCCATCCAGACGCCCTCCGGCTCGGGCTTGCGCTTAACGGCAGGGCTGTCCCCCACCACGACGGTAATATCAGGGAAGGTTTCCCTCACCAGCTCCTCCGCCGCGCTCTGCACCTTGTTGGTGACGATTGCCATTCTGACTCCCGCAAGGCGGAGCCGTGAAAGCAGGGTGGAAATGCCCTCATAGGGCGCGGTCATATCGGCACAGTGCTCCTTGTAATAGGGCAGAAAGGTGGCAAGCACCGCTTCAAACTCGGGGTTGTCCTCCCCCTCGGGGACAGCGCAGGCGAGCATATAGCGAATGCCCCGCCCCACAAAGCCCTTGACCTCCTCCACGGTGCGCGTGGGGTAGCCGTGTGCGGCGAGGGCGTAGTTGGCGCACGCCGTCAGGTCGTCAATGGTGTTGAGCAGGGTGCCGTCCAGGTCAAAAACGATTGCGTTGTATCTCATACTCTCTCCTGCCGCAGGG
>JAFQJX010000150.1 GCA_017397205.1 Clostridia bacterium
CGGGCACCGCGATGGTGTACGCCAGAGAGGGCTGCCCTATGGAATACCTCGGTGGCACGGGCGTCGGCGGCGGTACTCTCGTTGGGCTTTCCAAGCTGCTACTCAAAATGGACAGCATTGAGCATATCCAGGCGCTGTGCGAGGAGGGCGACCTTTCCAACATTGACCTCCGCATCGGGGATATTATGAAGGGTGGCAGCATGAATGCGGAAATGACCGCCGCCAACTTCGGCAACGTCTCCGATATTGCCACCAAGGGGGATATCGCCCTGGGACTGACGAATATGATTTTTGAGACGGTGGGCATGATTGCCATTTTCGCGGCGCGCAGCCGTGGCGTGAGGGATATCGTGCTGACGGGCAACCTCTCCGACCACGCGTATGCCGGGCAGATGTTTGCACGCCTGTCCGAGATGTTCGGGGTGAATTTCATCATTCCGAGGCACTCCGCTTTTGCTACGGTGATCGGCTCCGCCTTGTGCACGGAGGACCAGGCGTGAACATTCTGCGCTTTCTCGTTCCGAAGAGTCAGGTGGCGTACGTGGAGAGCGACTCCACAGCAAGACAGGGGCTTGAAAAGATGCGGTACCACGGCTATTCCGTTCTGCCCGTGCTTCACCCCGACGGCACCTACGCAGGGGTGGTGCGCGACGGAGATTTTCTGAATCTCATCATTGACACGGATTTTCCCGAGCTTGTTGACCTTGAGGATATTCCGCTTGCCCGCCTCGTGCACACCGCCAATCCGCCCGTCAGAAACTCCGCGACCATGAGGGAGCTGCTGGAGCGCGTGATGGAGCATAATTTCGTCCCCGTCACGGACGACAGGGGCTGCTTTATCGGCATCATCCGCCGCAGGGAGATTATCCGCTATTTCACGGAGCGGTTTCTTGACGAGGAGGAGTGACGCCGTGCCGTCCGCTTCCCCGCGCGAGGGAGATGCGCGTGCGCGCAGGATTATTTTTTCAAAACCCCTTGCATTTTATAAAAAGGTGTGTTATATTGTAGTACAGTAATGGTAGATTAAGAGTGGGCCGACGGTTCACTCTTAATTTTGTGATAGGAGGGACGCATGGCAAAGGCAAATATCGCGGCGCAGGTCCGCGAGCTGATTGCACCCACGGTGGAGGAGCTGGGCTACAGCATCTGGAGCGTGGAGTATGCAAAGGAGGGCGCCGATTGGCACCTGACGGTGACGATTGACTCCCCGGACGGCATTGATATTATGGACTGCGAGACCGTCCATCGCGCCATTGAGCCGCTGATTGACGAGGCGGACCCCATTGAAACCTTTTACTATCTCAACGTTTCCTCCCCCGGAATTGAGCGCGAGCTCAAGTGCGAGGAGCACATTCTTGCCTGTATCGGCGAGAGGTGCGAGGCAAAGCTGTTTGCCGCGAAAAACGGGACCAAGACCCTGCGAGGTACCCTCTCCGCCTACGAGGGCGGCAAGGTCACTCTCTCCTGCGAGGGGGGCGACGTGACGCTGGAGCGCACGGAGATTTCCAAGCTCCGCACCGTTTACTTTGATTAAATTGACGCAGCTGCGTTTTCAAAAGAAAGGAACAAGGCAATGAATGCAAAACTGTTTGAAGCACTGAATGAGCTGGAGGCGGTCAAGGGGATTCCCGTTGACTATATGCTGGAAAAGATTGAAGGTGCTCTTGTCAAGTCCATTCAGCGCGAAATCGGAGAGACCGTCCGTGTGCGTGTCGTGCTGGACCCTGTGAAAAGAGATATGAAGGTGTATCAGCAGAGAGAGGTAGTGGAGGTGGTCACCGACCCCGTCTGCGAGATTTCTCTTGAGGACGCCAAGACCATTTCCAAGCGCCACAAAATCGGCTCCATCGTGGAGACCAAGCTGGCGCCCGATACCTTCCGCCGCCTGTCTGCCACCGCAGGCAAGCAGATTCTGATTCAGGCAATCCGCGAGGCGGAGCGCAACAACATGGCGCGCGCCTACGAGAACAAGAAGGAAAAGCTGATTACCGCCACCGTATTCAAGGTGGACGATCTGAGCGGCGACCTGACGCTGGAGACGCCCGACGGGCGCGTGCGTCTGCCCCGCAGTCTGCAGCTGCCTGACGATGCGTTTGAGGTGGGCGACCGCCTGCAGGTGTACGTCAGCGAGGTGCGCAGCGTGGATACCCGCGGCCCCATCGTGGACCTGTCCCGTATTCACCCCGGCTTTGTCAAGTGCCTGTTTGAAAAGGAAATTCCCGAAATTGCAGACGGCACCGTCATTATCGCGGGCATCGCGCGCGAGGCGGGCAGCCGCACCAAGATTGCCGTCTACTCCGAGGACCCCAACGTGGACCCCATCGGTGCCTGCATCGGTAACCGCGGAATGCGTATCAACGCCATTCTGGATGAGCTGGGCGGACACGAGAAGATTGATATCATCCGCTACCACGAGGACCCTGCCGAGTATATCCGCGAGGCACTGTCCCCTGCGGAGGTGCTGGGCGTGACCATTGACGGGGAGCGCTCCTCCCGCGTGACCGTCGCGCAGAATCAGCTCTCTCTTGCAATCGGTAAGGAGGGGCAGAACGCCAAGCTGGCTGCCCGTCTGACCGGCTACAAGATTGACATTAAGGCGTAAGACCATGGCAACGGGTCAGCCGATGAAGACGAGGAAAATCCCCGAGCGCCGCTGTGTGGGGTGCGGAGAGAGATTTCCCAAGCAGGTGCTTATTCGCGTGGTGCGTACCCCCGAGGGGGAGATTTGCCTTGACCGTACGGGCAAAAGGTCCGGTCGGGGGGCGTATCTGTGCCACAATGCGGCGTGCCTGAGGCGCGCCGCCAAGACCAACCGTCTGTCTCAGAACCTGGAGTGCGAGATACCGACGGAGATTTACAGCAAGCTGGAAGCAGAGCTCGATCAACATGTGTGAGCAAGCTTTCTTAACAGTCACGGAGCGTTTCTTTGGAATGCTGGGCCTGGCGAGACGGGCTGGAAAAACGGTGCTTGGCACCGATATGATCTGTGAAAGGATGCGGGCAAGGAGTAAGCCCGTCCTTGTCCTCGCCTCCCGTGAAGCTTCCCTTGGAACCAGAAACAGACTGAAATACAAGTGCGAATTTTACAGCGTTTCCTATCGGGTGGTGGATGCCACTATGGCACAGCTGGGCAAGATTTGTGGGGCGATGAGACCCACGGCGGCGGTAGCGATTACCGACGAGGGCTTTGCCCGTGAGCTGACGGGGGAATGTCAGTAAGACGAAAGGAATCCCCATGGGGGGACGGCCCTTTGGGTCGGGACGAAACGAATGGCAAAAATTCAGAGCTTAGCAAAGGATTTCGGTGTCAAGTCAAAGGACATCATTGCCCTGCTGGAGGAGCACGGCGTCAAAAAGACGGTCAGCGCGACCGTGGAGGGGGATGAGCTTAGCATCCTCCTGGAGCTGCTCACTCTTGCAAATCAGATTGACAACCTGGAGGACTATCTTTCGGGAAAGGCAACCCTGGTGAGTGACCTCCCCAGGGCGACAGCCCCTGCCAAAGTAGAAAAGCCCGCCGCGACCAAGGCCGCCCCTGCACAGACGCAGGCAGCCGCAGCTGCCCCCGCTCAGCCGACCAAGCCCGAAAAGCGCACGGCTCAGGAGGAGCCGCGCTATACGGTGCCCGCCGCACGCCGCCCCCGTACCGAGGAACCGGCAAGAGGCACGGCACAGGGCCGCGACAGCGCGAGAGGGACGGCGACTACTGCCGCCCCCGCCCGTCGCCCCGTTGACCAGGAGGCGCTGCGCCGCCGTATGGAGCAGTTCCGCCAGGAGCAGGAGGAGGCAGGTGCGCGTGAGCAACAGACGAGAGCCGCCGCCCGTGCCGCACAGCAGGCGCAGGCAGCCGAAGCCGCCACCGCCGAGAGTGCAACCCCTGCCGCCGCCGCAAAGGCAAGAAAGGGCGAGCAGCAGGCAGCCCAGACCGCGACCCAGCAGACGGGCACCAAAAAGGAATTCAAGCCCATTCAGCGCAAGGAGCCCGTGGACCGCTTCAGCCGCTTTGCAATGGGTCAGCAGACGCAGCAGACCTCCCAGAAAAAGCCCAAGACGGAGCGCACGGGACGCGAGGAGCGTGCAAACCGTATCGTTCTGACGGGCCCCGCAACCGAGGGTGCGGCAGAGGTCGTCGTTGCGGCAGAGCGCAACGTCCGTGTGGTGGATACCCGTACGACGCAGGTAGACCTTTCCCGCTATGACGAGCGCATTGACAACAACTACGGCGGCAGACAGAGTGATGCACAGTCCTCCCGTCAGAAGGTCAGAAAGCAGGATACCCGCTCTCAGGGCAAATCCGCAAAGGATAAGGAAAGAGCCGCGCAGGAGCGCATGAAGCGCCTCCAGGCAGAGCAGGCAAGAAAGAAGCAGCTGGAGATTACCGTGCCCGA
>JAFQJX010000151.1 GCA_017397205.1 Clostridia bacterium
CCCCTCCATTCCCACCTCGTCGCCGTAATAAATCATAGGCACACCGGGCAGGGTTGCGAGCAAAAGATATGCCGCCTTGAGGCGCTTGATACCAAGCGCGCGCTCCTCGCGGGACATACGCATCACGGCAAGCTCGTCGTTGGTGTGTCCTTCGGAAAGCTTGCCTGCGAGGACGGTCAGGATTCTCGCCGTATCGTGAGAGCCAAACAGATTCATTTGCGTATGCTGAACGCGGGCGGGTGCGTTTGGCATCACCTCGCAGAGCGCATACCTGAGCGCTTCGGGATTGCCGCCACGGAACAACTCAATGATGCCGCGCCTGAGCTCGTAATTCATGACACCGTCAAGCTGTCTGCCCTGGAAATAGCGGCGACGGCGACCGTATGCAATCTTGTTGGAGGCATCCTCCCAGACCTCGCCGAACAGTACGTTTTCAGGGTCCGCCTTGACAAGACGCTCCTTGACACCCTCCAGAAAAACGTCGGGCAGCTCGTCTGCAACGTCAAGACGGAAGCCACCGATTCCCATGGCGGCATACTTGTCAATGACACCGCCCTCACCAAGGAAATACTCGCGGCATTCCGCGCGCTCGGTATGAATGCGCGGCAGAATGGGAATATCCCACCAGCAGGTATATTTGTCGGGGTGCTCCTGAAAATCATACCAGCTGTAATAGGGCGATTCCTTGCTCTCGTAGGCACCGAGAGAATCGTAGGTGCCGCGGCGGTTGAAATAGATGCTGTCGTCCCCCGTGTGGTTGAATACGCCGTCCAGGATAATGCGGATGTTTCTGCGCTTTGCCTCAAGGAGGAGCCGCAAAAACGCCTCCTCTCCGCCAAACGTCTCGTCGATTTTCAAATAGTTTCCCGTATCGTACTTGTGATTGGAGTACGCCTCAAAAATAGGGGTAAGATAGATGCAGTTGACACCGAGCGATGCGATATAATCCAGCTTTTGCTCAATGCCCGAAAGATTGCCGCCAAAAAACATATTGTTAGCAAGCGGAGCGCCGGGATACGGGGGGTACTGAGGCATACCTCCCTCCCAATCGGGATTCAGACAAGCCCCCTCCCGCAGGGGCGTTTCCTCTCCCCTTGCAAATCGGTCAACGAAAACCTGATAAATGATGCCGCCCCAAAGCCACTCAGGCGCGGGAAACGCAAAGTCACAGACGGTAAGCTGATACGGGTAGTCGCCGTCCGTCTGAGGCACAAAGGTGCACTCCTCTCCCGCCGTTCGCCGGGTCATGAGAGGACCGCAGATGCCACGGATTTCTCCGCGCAGAAAGTAGAGTCCCACGGGAAGTGTCCCGGGGACAACCTCCCCCTCCCAGACGTCACAGTTGCCCTCTATTCCCTGCCAGGTAAGCTCAAGCGGGGTGGTGCTCCCCGTTTCGTCCTCGCGCAGGACAATCCTTGCCTCGGTTGCACCAAGCTGGCGCGGCAAAACGAGGCGGAAATACAACAGGTCGCCGTGCGAAAATGCACGGCGACTTTGAGATGACTCCGTGCCGTTGCCGTACTGCAAGGAGCCATAGCAACGGCTGACACGATTTTCATCGATACGGAGTTCTTTCATAATCAACCCTTTCTGACGGGAGAGGTACGCCAGATATTGTTGGCGTAGTTTGCAATACTGATATCAGAGGAGAAGCGACCCGAGGAGGCGATATTGACAAGCGCCTTTCTCGACCAATCCACGGGGCTTTCGGTGTAATCGGTGAGTGCTCTCTGATATTCGTTGTAATATGCGTCAAAATCAGCAAGACACATATAGGGGTCTGCGACGGTATAGCCGCCGTTGACGAGGTAGTCGGCAATTGCGGAGAAATCCTCGCCTCCGATGGGCCGGCTGAAGCGGTCAATCACGGCGCGGATGCGGTCGGAATTGTGATAGTATTCCCTCGCCTCATAGCCCTGCCGCCAAAGCTCCTCAACCTCCCAGGAGTTCAGACCGAAGATATAGATATTGTCATCCCCGACGGAGTTGCAGATTTCCACGTTTGCGCCGTCCATGGTACCAAGAGTCAGGGCGCCGTTCATCATCAGCTTCATGTTGCTGGTGCCGGATGCCTCCTTACCTGCAAGAGAAATCTGCTCTGACAGATCTGCGGCGGGAATCAGCACCTCTGCCATGGAAACGTTATAGTCCTCCATGAACACAATCTTGATCTTATCCTTGGTGCGCGGATTGCTCTCAAGCTCCTTCGCGAGGAAGCAAATCAGACGGATAATCTTCTTTGCCATCACGTAACCGGGAGCCGCCTTTGCGCCGAAGATAAAGGTCTGCGGGTGGAATTCGGCGTTGGGGTTGGAGAGCAGCTCGTTGTAGATGCACATGATTTTCAGGACGTTGAGAAGCTGGCGCTTATACTCATGCAATCTCTTAATCTGTACGTCAAAGAAGGAATTGGGGTCAATGACCGCGCCGCACTTCTTGTGTGCCCACTCTGCAAAGCGCGCCTTGTTTTCCTTTTTCACCTGTGCAAGGCGAGCCAAAACCTCCTCGTCGTTTGCATAGCCCTCAAAATTGGCAAGAAGCGCAGGAGACTGACGGAATTCCCCTCCGATGCACTCGGTCAGGAGCGCACTCAGCCCGGGATTTGCGGAGCAAAGCCAGCGGCGGTGCACCACGCCGTTTGTCACGTTGGTGAACTTCCAGGGGGTCATCTTATAGTAATCGTGGAAAATGGTGTTCTTAAGAATCTCGGAGTGGAGAGCGGATACACCGTTGACGGTGTGCGACGCCACCACGCAGAGATTTGCCATTCTCACCTGCCCGTAGCCAATGACCGCCATACGGGAAATGCGGTCCCAATCACCGGGATACAGATTCCACAGGTCGGCGCAGAAGCGGCGGTTGATCTCCGTCACGATGGAGAACAGGCGGGGCAGCTTCATCTTGAACAGGTCCACACGCCAGCACTCCAGCGCCTCGGGCATGACGGTGTGGTTGGTGTAGGTGATACACTTTGTAATCACGTTCCATGCCTGATCCCAATTGTAGGAGTAGGTATCCATCAGGATACGCATCAGCTCAGGAATTGCAAGCGTGGGATGCGTATCGTTGATATGAATGGCGATGCGGTTTTCAAAGTTTTCAAGGGAGCCGTTTTCTGCAAAATAGTCACGGATAATGGACTGCAGGGATGCAGAAACGAGGAAATACTGCTGCGTCAGGCGCAACAGCTTACCCGAATCGTGGTGGTCCGGGGGATAGAGCTGACGGGTAATCTCCTCGGCGTTGCCGCGCTCCTCCATTGCCTTGAGATAGGTGCCCTGCGTTGCATAGCCGACAGGAGCAGTGCGGTTTTCACGAGCACGCCACAGGCGCAGGGTGTTGGTGGCATCCGTATCTGCGCCGGGAATCATCACGTCGTAGGGGACTGCACGCACCTCGTCGTAATTGGTGTGAATGATTTTGAGAGCGCCGTCCTCCCACACCTCGTTGATTTCACCGCCGAAGCGCACGGTGACGCTCTTTTCGGGGCGTGCGTAGAGCCATGCCCCGCCCTTATCAATCCACTCGTCGGGAAGCTCCACCTGCTCGCCGTCAATTAGCTTCTGCTTGAACAAGCCGTTTTCGTAGCAAAGAGAATAGCCGTTTGCGGCATAATTGAGATTGCTCAGCGAATCCATAAAGCATGCGGCAAGTCTGCCAAGACCGCCGTTGCCAAGCCCGGGGTCAATCTCGCAGGCGTACACCTCTTCAAAGGAGGAGCCAAAGCCCTCCAGCACCTTGCAAAGAGTGTCATAAATACCCAGGTTGCAGGCGTAATTGCGCAGGGAGCGCCCCAAAAGGAACTCCATGCACAGGTAGCACACCTTCTTGCTCTCCTGCGCCTTGATGCGCTTTTTGAACGCGGTGCGGTTTTTGGTCATGAGGTCCTTCATGGCGTGGACGGTTGCCTGATACATCTGCTCTGCCGTAGCACTTGCAGGGTCGGAAATACCCCTTGCCAGGAGCTTTGCCTTGATTTTATCGCGCAGCTGTGCCTCGGTCATGGGAGTATCCTTGGTTGCTTTGGTTGTCTTTTTGGTCGTGTTGCTCATTGAAATAACGTTTCCTGCTTTATCATTTATTTATTTGTTTGAATAGTTGTCTAGCCGGGTGCCCGTTTATGCCGCAAGCCAAGCAAACGGCAAAAAGGCAAATCCATCATAGCAAATTCTGATATACCTGTAAATACTTTTCAGCCGATTTTCTCCAGGTAAAATCTGTATGCATGGCGCGGTCCACCATCTCGTCCCACTCCTGCCTTGCCCTGCCGTACAGGTTGAGAGCATCCTTCAGCTTGAACAGCATCTCATGGGCGTTGAAGTTGTTGAAATGGAAGCCGTTGGAGCCGGCGGTGCCAAAGGGCGTAATGGAATCGTAAAGTCCACCCACGGCGCGCACCACGGGAATGGTCCCGTAGGAGCAGGCAATCATCTGGGCAAGGCCGCAGGGCTCGCTCTTGGAGGGCATCAGGAAAATATCGGCAGAGGCGTACATCTGCTTGGAAAGCACGCGGTCAAACTTAATCAGGGCGCGCGCCTTGTCGGGATAACGGGCACACAGGTTAGTGAAGATGCGCTCGTAGCTTTCGTCGCCCGTGCCAAGCAGAACGAACTGCACGTTCTCCTCCATCAGCTCCTCAAAAATACGGAGCACGAGGTCAATTCCCTTGGCGTGGGTCAGGCGGGTAATCATGACAATCATGGGAACGTCCTTGTCCTGCGGCAAGCCAAGCTCCGCCTGAAGCGCCATTTTATTCTTCGCCTTCCCCTCCTTGACGGTCGCCACGCTAAAGGGATAGCGGATATCTCCGCCCTTGTCGGGAGAGAAATATACCGTATCAATGCCGTTGATAATGCCGCTCATCTTGTAAGCGTACATATTAATCATATTCTGCAGACCAAATGCAAAGAATGCGTGACGAAGCTCGTTTGCATAATTGGGGCTGACGGTGGTCACGCGGTCCGCGCAGACAATGGCTCCCTTCATCAGGTTCAGACAGCCGTCATATTCCAGAATGGATTTGTAACATTCGTCCAGCGCGAACACGTTACCGAGAATATAGGGGTCAAATTTCCCCTGATATTCAATATTATGAATGGTAAAGACGGTTTTGATATTGCGAAGCGCCTCGCAGTCTGCAAACTTGGTACGCAGATAAACGACGGTCATTGCCGTTTGCCAATCGTTTGCGTGGAGCACGTCGGGGACGTTTCCGCTGCGGAGCATATACTCCACAACCGCGAGAGAAAAGAACGCAAAGCGCTCTGCATCGTCAAACTGACCGTACAGTCCGCCGCCGCGCTTGAAATACTGCTCGTTATCAATGAAATAATAGGTGACGCCCTCCACGCTTGCGCGGAAAATGCCGCAGTATTCCCGTCTCCAGGAATATTCAATCTCGTAGGAGGTAACGAACTCCATTTTTTCACGCATTGCAGCTGGAATCTGCCCATACAGGGGCATGATCACCCCGACGGAATCCTTCTCGGGGCAAAGCCCTGCCATGGTTTTGGGCAGGGCGCCCATGACGTCCCCAAGCCCTCCCGAAGCGGCAAAGGGGGCGGCTTCACTTGTGACGTATAAAACCTTCATATCGGCTCCTTTCGGTCAGACCTTGCGCCCCTTGCAGATAAAGAAGGGGAGCGTGGGCGCGCCACTCAGCTGAGAGTGGGCGGATACGGAAACGTATTTGTCTGCCACCACGCATTGAATGGTGGAGCCGTCGCCGATTTCCGTGCCCGCGAAAAGAACGGAGTTTTTCACAACTGCTCCCTTTCCGATTTTCACCCCACGGAAGAGAATGGAGTTTTCAACGGTGCCCTCAATCACACAGCCGTCTGCAATCATGGAGTTTTTAACGGTGGCGCCGTCCAGGTAACGGACGGGGGGAGAGTTGTGCACGTTGGTATAAATGGGGCGCTCCTTTTCACCGAACAGCTCACGGCGGAAGGCAGGGTCGGTGGCAAGTGCGATGCTGTGCTTGTAGTAGTCCTGGAAGGAGGACACGGGAGCAACGGTCCCCTTGTGGCAGTAAACGTAGAAGTTCTGCTTTTCGGGCTCACGCATCATAATGTCCTCGGACAAGCTGTTGTGATTCTGAGCGAACGCCTCGTCAATGAGGTTGACAAGGTAATCGGTACGCATCACGTAAATGTTTGCAAAGCGGATATAGCCGTCCACGTACTTATCGCTCTTGATAATGCGCGTGATTTTGCCCGTTTCGTCGCTCTGCACCATCATGCCCGGAGTTTTGGAGGTGAAGTCGGGCGTGCATTCTGCACATACCATAGTAACGGATGCGCCCGTTGCCTCGTGCTGCTCCAGCACCTCGGTAAGAGGAATGTTGCAAAGATTGTCCGTGTCGGAAAGGACGACGTATTCCTGCTTGATTTCACGAATCAGCTCCTGCATATTCTTGAGCGCCTCAAGATGGTGGGAATACATTGCCGCGTTCGGGGTGCGGGCGGTCTTATAGGGAGAAACAAAGCTGATGCCTCCCTCGCGACGCGCCAGGTCCCAGTCCTTACCCGAGCCGATATGCTCGGTCAGGGAGCGATAGTTGTAGTTGGCGATGATAGAAATGGCGGTGATGCCCGCATTGATCATATTGGAAAGCGCGAAGTCCACGAGGCGGTATCTGCACCCAAAGGGGATTGCCGCCACGGTGCGGTCCGCAGTCAGGCGGGACAAGGTATTGTCGTTGAGATTGGAGAAAATAATTCCTGCTGTGCTTTTCATATCACTTTACCTCGCTTCCCTTGGCAATCACTTTAATGGCGTCCTTGCCTGCATTTTCCTCGCCTACCCTGGCACCTGCACACACCACGGTTTCGCTGTCTATGATGGCGTAATCAACGCAAGCACCCTCGCAGATGCGAACGTCCTCCATAATGACGGAATCGCGCACGACGGCGCCCTCCTCTACCACGACACCGCCGCTGAGCACGGAATTGATGACCGTACCGCGGATTTCACAGCCCTCGGAAATGAGAGAGTTGGAGATGACGGCATTGTCACCGATGTACTGAGGTGCGCGGGGAACGTTGCGGGAGAGAATGCGGAAATCCCTCTGGTCAAGATTGATGCCCGCA
>JAFQJX010000152.1 GCA_017397205.1 Clostridia bacterium
ACGGCAACCCCTGCAACGAGTGCGAGGCGTGCCGCTCCATTGACGCGGGTGCTGCCACGGACGTCATTGAAATGGACGCCGCCTCCAACAACGGCGTTGACAACGTCCGTGACCTCAAGGAGGAAATTGTGTTCCTGCCTGCGGAGCTCAAATACCGCGTGTACATCATTGACGAGGTACACATGATGAGCCCCAGCGCGTTTAACGCACTCCTGAAAACCCTGGAGGAGCCGCCCTCCTACGTTCTGTTCATTTTAGCAACGACGGAGCTTTCCAAGCTTCCGTCAACGATTGTTTCCCGTTGTCAGCGGTGCGATTTCCGCAGAATTGCAACGGACGTCATTGTGGCGCGGCTTTCCAAAATTGCCGCGGCAGAGGGGATGACCCTGCATCCCGACGGGGCGCGCATGATTGCCCGCTCCGCACAGGGAGGAATGCGTGATGCCGTCAGCTTGCTGGAGCTTTGCGGCGGTGCAAACGCCCCCATTGACGAAGCCCTTGTCACTCAGCTTCTCGGGGCAGGGGACAGAGGGACGCTTTGCCGCGTGGTGGAAGCGATTGCGGAAAAGGATTACGGCACCCTTTACAGGACGGTGGATGATATCGTGATGTCCTCGGGTGACCTCGCGGGCTTCTGGGGAGGCCTCGGTGATCTGTTCCGCGACCTGATGGTATTCAAAACGACCCCCGAGGCAAAGGAATATCTGGATCTGACGGACAGCGAGTGTGAGCGCCTTGGTGCGCTTGCCGCCCGTTTCTCCCTTGGTCGCCTCTTTTATATGAGTCACTTGGTAACGGAAACGCTACCTGCCCTGCAGAAAACGGGTATTTCCCGCCGCTCCTCCGTTGAGGTGGCGCTGACCCGTATGTGTGACCCCCGTCTTTCCAGCGCCCCCGAGGCAATGGTGGCGCGTCTTGAGGAGCTTGAGAAGCAGCTCAAGCTGATACAAATGGGGGCGACCCCCATTCAGCCGGGCGCCGCACAGCCGCCCGAGGCAACCATGACCGTAAAGGAAACGCCCGAGGCACCGTTGCCCGCCGTCCCCGAAGCCCCTGCAGCACAGGAGGAGGGGGACCTTCCCATTCCTGATATGAAGGGCTTTGTGGAGGAGTTCCGCTCGGTCTTTGCCCTCTATGGGCAACTGCTTTCGGGCAGCGAGGCGTTCGTCGGTGCAGACGGAGTGCTTCGTCTGTATCTGCGTCCCCACATTCTTCTGAAAAACCTGCGCGAGGACGCCCGCGCCGTCAAGGCGCTGATGACCATGGGGCGCGAGGCAACGGGGAGAGAGGTCGTGCGCCTGGAGCTGATTACAACCGCACCCCCCAAGCGGACACAAAACGAGGAAACATTTTTTTGAGGAGATAGCAAATGAAAGTAAGACTTCCGAAAAGCAGCGGCATTGGCGGCAACCAGCAGGATATGCTGCGGCAGGTCCAGAAGATGCAGGAGGATATGGCAGCCCTGCAGCAGGATCTTGAAACGAGAGAATACGAGGTTTCCGCCGGCGGCGGTATGGTCACCGTCCGCATCAACGGCAAAAAGGAAATCCTTTCTATGGACATTCAGCCCGAGGTGGTGGACCCTGATGACGTGGAAACGCTGGCAGACGTCGTCGTCGCCGCGGTCAACGAGGCAATCCGCCGCGTCGAGGATACCGCCGCAGAGGAAATGGCAAAGCTGACAGGTCCTATGGGGCTTGGCGGCATGGGCCTTGGCGGGTTGTTCTGAGATGGCAGAGTTTATTCCACCCTTGGAGACGCTGGTGGAGCAGTTCCACCGTCTGCCCGGCGTAGGACGTAAAACAGCAGAGCGATACGCGCTTTCGCTTCTCAAGCTTTCGGAGGAGGAGGCGGCACAGTTTGCCGACGCCATTCTCGGGGCAAAACGGGATATTCGCGATTGCCGTATCTGTCACAACATTTCCGTGGATGACGTTTGTCCCATCTGCGCCTCTCCCGACCGCGACGTCCGCACCCTTTGCGTGGTGCAGGATGCCAGGGACGTGATGGCGATGGAGCGCGTGCGCGCCTTTGACGGCGTGTACCACGTGCTGGGAGGGCTTCTCAATCCGCGTAAGCAACAGGCGGCGGAGCAAATCCGCATTCCCGAGCTGCTCGCCCGCGTAGCGGAGGGGGAGGTGGAAGAGGTCATTCTCGCCACCAACCCGACCTTTGAGGGAGATACCACGGCAATCTATATTGCCAATCAGCTTTCTAAGTTTCCCGACGTCCGCGTGACCCGCCTTGCCTACTGGATTACCGTAGGCGGAGATCTGGTGTACGCCGACGAGGTAACACTCACACGCGCCCTGCAGGGAAGAAACAAACTGAATTGATATGAAAAACAAGACGAAACAGACAGCACGCAAGGCAGCCAAAAAGATCGTGCGTTATCTTGGTAGGGGTGGGGCAATCCTGCTTGTGCTTGCACTTGCTGTCGGGCTTGCGGCAGGCGCGGGGGTGGGATATTTCCTTTCGCGCGAAAATACCGTGGAGCTGGTGGACTATGCACCCCTGGAGCTCACGGAGGGAGAGCGCTACGATTACGCAGACCTATTGTTTGAGTGCAAGGCGGTATTCCTTGGAAAGGACGTCAGCGACCGCGTTACCGTGACCCCCTCCTTTGAGGTTGCAGAGGACGGGAGCGTGACCCTTGAGGCAGGCACCTATTACATATCCTACCGCCTGGACGTTCTCTTTGGGCTCAGACAAGTGGAGCAGTTTGCCGCCGTGACGGTCCTGCCCGCAGAGGGAGGAAATGCGCATGGCTAAAGCAAAAAGAATTTCGGGAGGGCTTCTGGCGCTCCTCACCGTGCTTGCCCTCGTGCTCGGCTTTGCGCTGGGCGCCTGCGTTACGCTGTACCTCTCGGTGCCCGAAAGCGGACAGCGCCCTGCCGGCTCCGCTTATGTGGAGGCACTTTCCGGGAGTGCTCCCGGGGAAATGAATATTCATTTTCTTGAGCTTGGCAACAAGTATACGGGTGACTGCACCTATATTCAGGTGGGGGAGGTGGATATCCTCATTGATGCCGGCTCCCGCACGGGCAGTATTCCCACCATTTCCGCCTTCCTTGACAGCCATATGACGGACGACCTTCTGGACTACGTTATCGTGACGCACGCCCATCAGGACCACTATGCGGGCTTTGCCACGGGTGAAAATCAGGACAGTTTGTTCGATTTGTATCAGGTTGGAACGATTATTGACTTCGCCCTGACCAACTCCGAAGCCAACATGTATCAGGATTATCTCAGGGAACGGCAGGAGGAAATTGATGCAGGCGCAACGCACCTGACGGCGCGCGAGTGCATTGAGCAGAACAAGGCAACCTACGAGCTGGCAAGCGGCATTACCATGCAGGTGCTTGACCAAAGATACTATTACGAGGAGGCATCCACGGAAAACGACTATTCCGTCTGCCTGCTGTTCTCGCAGGGAGATTACCACTATCTCTTTACGGGAGACCTCGAGGAAAAGGGAGAGCAGTCTCTTGTTGAGCGGAATTCACTTCCCGAGGTGCTGCTTTATAAGGCGGGGCATCACGGCTCCAAAACCTCCTCAACGAGCGAGCTTCTGAGTGTGATTAAGCCCCACATGGTTTGCGTTTGCTGCTGCGCGGGGTCCCCCGAATATACGAAAACGGACGCCAATCAGTTCCCGACTCAGGAGTTCGTCAACCGCATCTCTCCCTACACGGAGCTGGTGTACGTCACCACGCGCTGCCTGGATTACAGCGCGGAGGCACCGGAGAATCAGTTTGCCTCCATGAACGGAAACATCACCGTGACCGTCAGGAGCAATCTGCTGGCTGTCGTATGCTCCTCCTCCGACCTCATTCTGAAGGAATG
>JAFQJX010000153.1 GCA_017397205.1 Clostridia bacterium
AACGTCACCCGTGCAGGCATTCACGCGGACGGCATGATGAAGGACGCCGAGATTTACAACATTTTTGACACCCAGGCAATTCTCGGCGTTGCCCCCAACGTTTCCATCAGCAACACCTCGGGGCTTGCGGGCATCGCCTTCTGGGTCAACAACCATTATGAGCTGACGGGGGATGCGATTGTCACCAAGCACACCCCGTGGATTGCAGAAGCCAAGGCAATCATTGACAGGCAGTACGAGGAGGGCAGAAATACCCTCATGTCAAACGAGGAGCTGGAGCAAATCGTTGAAGCACTTTGTCCCGGAAAATACAACCACGAGTGAGGCAGTATGTTAGAGAGAGGATGTTTAACGAATCGGGTTTGTGAAGCCGTAGAGGAGGGCATTCTGACGGGAAAATATCCCGCAGGTCACGCCCTGACGGAAATGGAGCTTTCCCAGAACTGCGGCGTCAGCCGCACGCCCGTCCGCGCCGCCCTGCAGCGCCTGGAAACGGAGGGGCTTGTCAGATTGGTGCCGAACAAGGGCGCCGTGGTGCTTGGCATTTCCCAGCAGGACCTAGTGGATATCTACCGGATGCGCATGCGCCTTGAGGGGCTTGCCGCGGCGATGGCGGCAACGCGCATGACCGACGAGGACAAGGAGAAGCTCGAGGAAACCGTGGCGCTTGCCGAGTTTTACGTTGCACGCGGAGATGCCGCGCGCTTGCGCGACCTGGACAGCAATTTTCACCAGACGGTGTATCTTGCAAGCGGCTCCCGTATGCTGCAGTCAACCCTCACGGAGTTGCACCGCAAAATCGGCGTCTGGCGGGCAAAATCCCTGTCTGACCCCGCCCGTGTGAAGGAAACCACCGCGGAGCATCGCGCCATACTGGACGCGCTGAAGGCAGGAGATGCCGCGCTCGCAGACGAGCTGACCTCCCGCCACGTGGAGCGCGCGATGGAGCATCTTTTGAACGTCATTCAAGGAGAATAACATGAAGGATACCGCTGCACAAAAAATCATACGCGAGCATCTCGTGTGCGGAGAAATGACCGTTGGAGAGGAAATCGGACTGCACATTGACCAGACCCTGACGCAGGACGCCACGGGTACCATGGCGTATCTTCAGCTTGAGGCAATGGGCATCGGGCAGGTCAAAACCGAGCTCTCCGTTGCATACATAGACCATAATACCCTGCAGGCAGGATTTGAGAATGCGGACGACCACCGCTATATCGGGAGCGTTGCCAAAAAGCACGGCATCCGCTTCTCCCGTCCCGGTAACGGCATTTGCCACCAGGTGCATCTGGAGCGCTTTGGCGCGCCCGGAAAAACCCTGATTGGCAGCGACAGCCATACGCCCACGGCGGGCGGCATCGGCATGCTGGGCATGGGGGCAGGAGGGCTTGACGTCGCCGTTGCAATGGGCGGCGGCACCTACTATATCACCATGCCGCGCATCATCGGCGTGGAGCTTGTCGGGCGCCTGCATGACTACGTCAGCGCCAAGGATATCATTTTAGAGGTGCTTCGCCGTCTGTCTGTCAAGGGCGGGGTGGGCGCCATCATGGAATATTTCGGCGAGGGGGTCCGGTATCTTTCGGTGCCCCAGAGAGCCACCATCACGAATATGGGCGCCGAGCTTGGCGCCACCACCTCCCTGTTCCCCTCCGACGAGGTGACGCTTGCCTTCCTGCGCGCACAGGGCAGAGAGGAGGCGTACAGACCCCTCTCGGCTGACGAGGGCGCCGTTTACGACGAGGTCATACAAATCAACCTGTCGGAGCTGACCCCTCTTGCGGCGTGCCCGCACAGTCCCGACAACGTGAAGCCCGTTTCCGAGCTTCAGGGAATGCGTGTAGACCAGGTGTGCATTGGCTCCTGCACCAATTCCTCCATGCAGGATATGCTGACGGTGGCGGCAATGCTGAGGGGCAGGACGGTTGCCCCCGGGGTTTCCCTTTCCATTTCCCCCGGCTCCAAGCAGGTGCTGAATATGCTGGCAGAGTGCGGTGCCCTTGCGGATATGATTGCGGCAGGCGCACGCGTGCTGGAATGTGCCTGCGGTCCCTGCATCGGTATGGGCTTTTCGCCGAACTCCGGCGGCATCTCCCTGCGTACCTTTAACCGTAACTTTGAGGGGCGCAGCGGCACGCGGGACGCCTCCGTTTACCTGGTTTCCCCCGAGGTCGCCGCGGCATCCGCCGTTGCGGGTGTTCTCGTGGACCCCACGGTGCTTGGCAAGGCACCCAAAATCAAAATGCCGAAGAAATTCCTTGTTTCGGACAATATGATTGACCTGCCCGCCCCTGCCGCTGAGGCGGATGCGGTGGAGGTGCTGCGCGGACCCAATATCAAGCCCATTCCCGTGGGACGCCCCCCTGAGGAAACGCTATCCTGTAAGCTGGTGCTCAAGGTGGGGGACAATATTACCACCGACCATATCATGCCCGCAGGGGCAAAGATTTTGCCCTACCGCTCCAACGTGCCGAAGCTGTCCGAGTACTGCTTCACCGTCTGCGACGGCGATTTTCCCAGCCGTGCACAGGCACTGGGCGGCGGCGTGATTGTGGGCGGCACCAACTACGGGCAGGGCTCCTCCCGTGAGCACGCCGCCCTGGTGCCCCTGTATCTCGGCATCCGAGCCGTGGTGGCAAAGAGCTTTGCCCGTATCCATATGGCAAACCTCATTAATTTCGGCATCGTGCCCCTGACCTTTGTCAACCCTGACGACTATGACAGGGTGGGACAGCTCGATGACCTTACCCTCGTGGACCTCCGTCGCGCGATTGCAGAGGGGGAGACCCTTGTGATGAAGGACCGCACCACGGGGGCG
>JAFQJX010000018.1 GCA_017397205.1 Clostridia bacterium
GGTAGGGGTGGCGTACAACGCCACCCTTTCTGCCCATATCGGCGCGGAGGGAATGGGGCTGTTTTCTCTCATCAGCTCCTTGCAGGGCTTTGCCATTACCTTTGCTACGTCGGGCGTTTCTCTTGCCGTGACGCGCCTCATCTCCGAATGCATGGGAAGCGGCGAGCCCGCCTCCGCCCGCGCCGCTTTGCGGCGCGCCACCCTGTACGCGCTCCTCTTTTCGGGGGTTGCCTTTGCCGTTTTGTTCTTCGGCGCCCCCCTGCTTGGAACGGGGCTTCTCGGGGACGGGCGCACCGTTTCCTCTCTCAGGATTCTGGCGTTTGCCCTGCCGCCCATGGCGCTTTGCTCCGTGTTCAACGGCTATTTTACGGCGGTGGGCAGAATGGTCGGCCCCTCGGGCGTACAGGTGGCGGAGCAGGCGGTGCGGATTGTCCTGACGCTCTACCTCCTTCCGCGCCTGTTGCCCTACGGGGTGGAATACGCCTGCGTCTCGGTGGTGGCAGGGGCAACCCTTGCACAGCTCTTGTCCTTTGCGCTCCTGCTTTTTCTGTATCTTATTGACCGCCGCCGCCTGCACGGCACGGCGGGAGGCACCGCGGGGCTGACCGCGCGCCTTTGCCATATCGCCCTGCCCGTGGCGTGCTCCTCCTACGTGCGCTCGGGGCTTCTGACTCTGGAGCATCTTCTCATACCGCGCGCGCTCGTCTGGGGCGGACGCCGCACCCCCGAGGAGGCACTCGGCACCTACGGCATTTTAAGCGCCATGGCGCTCCCCGTCGTGATGTTTCCCATGGGGACGCTCGCCTCCTTTTCCTCGCTTCTGATTCCCCATTATGCGGCGGCTAAGGCGAGGGGAGAGGAGGGGCGCATCCGCGCTCTTGCGGCACGCACCCTGCATCTGGCAACCGTGGGTGCGGTGCTTTGCGCCACCTTTTTGTTCGTCTTTTCCCGCGACCTCGGGCTTTCCATCTACCGCAGCGAAACGGCGGGGGAATACATCCGTCTTCTTGCGCCCGTCCTGCCCCTGATGTTTCTTGACCATATCACGGACTGCGCCCTCAAGGGGCTGGGGGAGCAGGTGTATACCATGTGGGTCAATATTGCCGACTCCGCCATGAGCTGTCTGCTCGTCGTGCTGCTGCTCCCCTCGCGTGGGGCGGTGGGCTATATCCTCGTCATCGTGATTGCCGAGGCGGTCAATCTCGCTCTCAGCGTGGGGCGCCTTGTGCGCGTCACGACCGTCAGGTACCTTCCCCTCCGCTCCGCCGTCCTGCCTGCCCTTTGCGCGGCGGCGTCGTGCTGGCTGGTACGGCGGCTGTTCCACCTGGACGCCTACGTGGTGACAGTTCCGTATCTGCTTCTGGAGGGGGTGTTTGCCCTGTGCGGCTTCTTGGTGCTGTATCTGCCGCTTTCGCGCCTGCTTCCGCGCGGGCGCTTGACAACGCGCGAGGGAAGTGCTATACTACATTCTAATTGATACATACATAAGGAGTGTGGTTTTTTTATCATGGGCGATGGTTGGTTACTTGTTGCCTATATTCTGATGATTCTTGGCAGCGCCCTGTTCTCCGCCGCGGAGAACTCGCTGGCGGCTGTGAATAAAATAAGACTGCGTAATCTTGCAGAGGAGGGCAGCAGGCGCGCGCGCCTTGCGCTTTCTCTTTCCGAGCGGTTTGACCAGGTGCTGACCTCCATTTTGATTGCGGTCAACGTCCTGCAAATCGGCGGTGCCTCCGTTGCGACCCTGTACGTGTTCCGCGTATTCGGTGCGACGGGTGAGGCACAGGCAATTGCCACGACGGTCGCCACCGTTGTGACGACGATTCTCGTCTTTTTCGTTGCGGACCTCGTTCCCAAGAGCTTTGCCGCAAGTCATCCCGATGCGTTTGCGATGGCGCTTGCCCCCCTGCTCTTTACGATTACGGTGCTGCTGTATCCCGTGACGCTGATTTTCCGCGGACTGAACGCCCTGTTCAGACGCCTGTTCGGCATCAAGGACGAGCCGACCGTGACGGAGGAGGAAATTGCCTCCATTATTGATACGGTAGAGGAGGAGGGCGTCATAGACGAGGCGCAGGGCGACCTGTTGCAATCCGCCCTTGAATTTGCCGACACCGCCGTGGCTGACGTGCTGACCCTCTGGGAGGACGTTTTGTCCCTGGAGGTGCACGCCACCCCGACCGAGCTTGACGAGCTCATCCGTACAAGTCCCTATTCCCGCGTGCCCGTCTACGATACGGACCCCGACCGCGTGATCGGCGTGCTGAGCATCCGCACCTACCTCAAGGCAAAGCTTGGGGGTGCTGAAGCACCTCTTATCTCTCTTGTCACCCCGCCGTTCTTTACCACGCTGGAGGCAGGCATTGACAGCTTGCTCAGCGATATGAGCCGCGCGAAAACCTCCATGGCAATCGTCCGCGACGGCGAGGGGCATACCATGGGGATTGTCACCGTGGAGGATTTCCTTGAGGAGCTTGTGGGCGAGATTTTTGATGAAACGGACGTTGTCAACGACCGCTTTATGAAGCTGGGCGGAAATTATTTCCGCGTCAGCGGCGCCTGCACCGTGGGTGAAATGTTCCGCGATATGGGCTGGCGCGGCAAGGTCAATATGAGCCGACTCAAAACCGTCGGTGCCTGGGTGCGTGAGCAGCTGGGTCACACCCCCGAGGTGGACGACACCTTTGAATGGCGGGACCTGACGGTTACGGTCACGGAGACGGAGGGAGAGCGCCTTCTGTACGCAGAGGTCAAGCTGCCCCACCCCGTGCTGGACGCCGTGACTGTCCGCGAGGATGACGGGGAGGTGCCCGAGTCATGACCGTTTACATCATCATCCTGAGCATCTGCATTCTGCTCTCCGCATTCTTCTCTGCTGCGGAAATTGCTTATACCGCCCTGCCGCGGCACCGCCTTGAGGTGCTGTGTGAGGAGGGCAACAGGCGTGCGCGCGTCGCCATGAAAATCAAGGACCGCTTTGACCGCACGCTCTGCTCCATTCTTGTTGCAAACGACCTGGTGAACGTGCTCACCTCCTCCGTTGCCACCACGCTGGCGCTGACGCTTGCGCTGCGCGGTCTGATTGGCGAGGCGGAGGCAAGCGTTTTGTCCACCCTCGTCACCACCGTTGTGGTACTGATCTTCGGAGATATTATTCCCAAGCTGCTTGCAAAGCAGTATTCCCTGGGCTATGCGCTTCTGATTGCCTACCCCCTGTGGGCGGTGATGTGGGTGCTTTATCCCGTGGTACAGCCCGTTTCACGGCTGGTCAGCCGCATCAAGGAGAAAACGGGAATTGAGGACGCCCCCACCATGACGGAGGAGGAGCTTTCCGCCATGTTTGAAACCGCCGAGGAGGAGGGCGTGGTGGACGAGGAAATGTCCGACCTGCTTCAGTCCGCGATGGACTATCAGGAAACCACCGCAGAGGAAATTCTCACCCCCCGCATCAATCTGGAGGGGCTTCCCCTTGAGGCGGAGCCCGAGGAGGTGCTTGCCCTGTGCAACGCCACCATTCACTCCCGCATTCCCGTTTACGAGGGGACGCTGGACCGCATCGTCGGCATTCTCAGCGTCAATAAATATCTGCGCGCCGCCATGTACCGCAAGGAGGGGGCGCCCGAGATAAAGTCCCTGATGAAGGAGCCGTATTTCGTGCATAAGAGCGCCCGTCTGCCCGCCGTTCTGCGGGAGATGCGCCGCCGCCGTATGCACATTGCCGTCGTCATTGACGAGTACGGCGGTACCATGGGCATCGTTACCATGGAGGATATTCTCGAGCAAATCGTGGGCGATATCTGGGACGAAAGCGACGATATCGTGTCCGACGGGATTATTCCGCTGGACGGCACCACCTACGACGTGGACGGCATCACCCCGATTTCCGACTTCTTTGAGGAGGCGGATATTGACGACCGCGGCTTCCACTCTGCCTATACCACCATGGGTGGCTGGGCGGTGGAAATGCTGATGGAAAACCCCACGGAGGGCGACGTCTTTACCTGGCGCACCCTGACCGTGACGGTCACGGAAATGAAGGACAATCTCGTGTCGCGCCTGCGCGTCGCGGTGACAGAGCCGCAGGAGGTGGAGGAGTGACGGAGAAAGCCTGTGCATTTACGGGGCACCGCGCTATCCCGAAGGACGAAACGGAGCCCCTGCGCCGCCGTCTTGCGGAAACGGTGGAGCGGCTGTACCGCGAGGGCTACCGCGTCTTTCTTGCGGGGGGCGCCCTCGGCTTTGACCGCATGGCGGCGGACGCCGTGCTGTCGCTTCGTAAAAAATACCCTGAAATACGGCTCCACCTCGTGTTGCCCTGTGGTGACCAGGAGCGCCTGTGGCGCTTCTCCGAGCGCCTTGCCTACCATAAGCAGGTGAAGCAGGCGGATGAGGTGACCGTCCTTGCAGAGCGGTATTACGACGGCTGTATGCAGGCGCGCAACGCGCGCCTCATTGACGAGGCGGACTACCTCGTCGCCTACGTCACGCGCACGCGCTCGGGCGCCGCGCAGACGCTCCGCATGGCAGAGCGCAAGGGCATCGGAATCACCAACCTCGCCGCAGGACTGTAACCTGTTCCCCTCGGTGTAAAACAAAGCAAATGAAAACACGCAAGCCACGGCTTGCACTTGGAAGGAATGAACTATGAGAGGCTTTTTTTCGGGCGTTGGAAAGTTTATTATCGTAGTGCTTCTGCTGTTCGTCACGTTAGGCGTTTACAGTATGATTGAAAGCAGGCCCGGGTGGGTGCTTGCCATTGGACTTGGGTTTATCTATCAGCTGGTTGGCAGATGGCTGTACGAGAAGTGTGAGGACAGCTTTGCGGGCACGACCGCTCTTACCATCGTGTTCACGCTGATTACCGCGCTTGCCAGGGTGATTTTTGACAGCTCTGGCATCGCAATCAAAGTCTTCTACGGCTTTGCGGTGATTATGAACGCTGCCCTTTGTGCGGCTATGTCCGTCGTTCTGGCGCATCGGGGGTATCAGAGACATAATGAGAGCACGCCGATTTACGGGTATTATTCTGCGCGTGCCTACCTCCGCGAGCGCGAGGGAATGGAGAGATTTAACATCTTTTTCATGTGGGTGAACATTATCATTTACTGCATTTTGGCGATCTTCGGCTTTGGCGTGGCATGGCGGGCATTCCTGCCCCTCATTTACGTGGTCA
>JAFQJX010000154.1 GCA_017397205.1 Clostridia bacterium
AGAGCACTTGACTTTTAATCAAGGGGTCCGGGGTTCGAATCCCCGCAGGAGCACCAAAGAAATCCAGGTCGAACCCTCGTGGTTTGATCTGGGTTTCTTTTTTATTCAAGCCGCCTCGTAGGAGGCGGCTTTTCCGTTGTTGCCGCACACAGGCGCCGTGCAGTGCCAAAAAGTGAGTTTTTACTGTCAGAATGCACAAAGAAAATGGCGCGCCATACCCCAAAATCACAGTTTTTTCAAAAGGCGTTGCAAAGCGTTTGCACGCGTGGTAAAATGTTAAGGATATCATATTTATAAACTTATTAGTTTACGCGCATCGTGCGCGAGGAGGATATTCATGGCGAAGAAAAACCGTCCGACCAATTTGCGAAAGCTGCTGAAGCCCTATATGGGACGCCTGAAGCTGGACAGCTTCATTCAGGCGTGCTTTGCCGCGCTTGCAGCAGGTGCCGCCGCATCTCTTGTTGCCATTGCGGTGATGCGCCTGTTCGGTGTAAGCGCCAAATGGTGGCTGATGATTGTGCTGATGGCGGCTGCCGCCCTGACGGCAGGTATTCTTTCCTACGTGCTCGTTTACCGCCTTTCCTATATGCAGATGCTTCGCAAGGTCGATGCCGCAGGGCTTGAGTCCCGTCTGATTACCATGCGTGAGCTTCTCGGGGATAAGTCCTACATAGCAAGAAAGCAAAGGGAGGACACGCTTGCGGCGATTGCCGCCCTGCGCCCCCGTGCCATTTCTCTGCACATTCCGCTCGTTGCCGCCGCGCTTGCGCTGGGACTCACCCTCGGCACGACGGTTGCCGCCATGATACCGAACGAGGAGCGCTCCGTCACCCCTCCCGACGCCATTTTTGACGATTGGGAGCCGTCCTATCCTCACATTGACGAGATGCTCGGCATGACGGACCAGATTATTGAAAACAGCACCATGTCCTATTGGATTGGAAAGGTGCTTCTGCCCTTGCCGGGCACCGAGGAGCTCGGTGAGGCGCTGATGAATGCAAGCACCGAGGACCTGCGCCTTGCCATTCAGCATATGAAGCCCGCAAGCGGCGCGACAGACCTTGCCGCCATCCACCAAAAGGCAGAAACGCTGGTGGGAAGCATTGACGCGATGCTTGAGGAAATCGGCTACCCCCGCGAAACCGCAGACCCGTTTATTCTTGCGTTTTATAAGCTTTCCGACTCGCTCCACGAGGTTACCCTCGCGTACGAAGCAGGGGAGGATGCGACTGACACGCTGATAGAGGTGCTGGATACTGCAGAAGCAGAGCTTCGCGAGGCGCTTCTCGGCGAGGTCAAGGTCTCTGACGACATCAAGGATAAAATCGAGGACATCCTCGATAAGCTGGAGCAAAGCTTCAACAAGGGCGAGGATAAGGATGCCAACGACCAGGCGGCAGACCTGGAAAATGCCCTGGATCAGCTGGAGCAAATGATTCAGGACAACAAGGTTTCCATGACGATCGGTCAGCTGCTGAAATCCCTGCCGGGCACCGAGGAGCTCGGTGAGGCGCTGATTGAACGCGACCAGGTCAAGGTCTACGTTGCCCTGGAAAATATGAAGCCGGATTACGCCGCGTTCATTGCGGAGATGATCGACGGGGTGAACGCATCGGAGGCAGATGATATCACGAAGGGACTGCTGGTTGCGCGTCTTGAGGTGCTCAAGGCATCCGTTGAGGCGAGCCGCGGTAGCTTCAGCACGATTAAGAGCCATCTGAACACCGCAAAGGGCGAGCTTGCAGACGCGAAGCTGCCCACAGAAACGCACCTGTCGGCGCTGCTCGCTTCCCGAACGGCGACGGCGGCACTCGGTAACGCCCTGCTTGCAGTTGACCCCGACGCAACCCTTGCGGCAGTTGAGGCGCTTGAGGCGCTCCTTGACAGCACGTCCTTCGGCTTTGCAGAGACGCTTGCGGGCGTGATTGACGCGCTGACCTATGCAATCGGCGCGACG
>JAFQJX010000155.1 GCA_017397205.1 Clostridia bacterium
GGGAGGAGGAGCGCACGCGCCTCGCGGCACTTGCGGAGCAGATTGCAAGCGATATTGACGGACAATAAAAAAAGTTCGGGAGGACGGCAAAAAAATGCCGTTCTCCCTCTTTACAAATGCGCGCGCCCGTTATATAATGAATACTCAAACTAAGAGATACGGACGCGCGACGGAGGATGCCATGGGACTTGGACTTGATTTGCTGATCGGGGAGCTGGTGGAATACGGGGTTGTCACCCACTTGATAGAAGAGGGGGACCGCCGCTACGTGACCAATCGGCTGTATGATATCTTTGGCGTGAGCGGCCCTGAAATCGGGGCGGCGGAGGGGGAGCTACTCCCTCACGGGGTGGAGGTAGACGACCTTGAGAGGATTCTTGAGGGGCTTTGCGATATTGCCGCAAGGCGGGGGCTGTTACCCGACAACACCGTAACCTACCGCGACCTCTTTGACACGCGCCTGATGGCGACTATGGTGGACCGCCCCTCGCAGATTGTCAGGACCTTTTACGACCTGTATGCCGAGAGCCCGAAGCGCGCCACCGATTATTTTTACAAACTGTCCTGTGACTCCAACTATATCCGCCGCTATCGCGTCAAGCGCGATATGAAATGGCAGACCGAGACCCCCTGGGGCATCCTGGATATCACGGTCAATCTCTCCAAGCCCGAAAAGGACCCCAAGGCAATCGCCGCCGCCAAGCTGCAGAAGCAGTCTGGCTATCCGCGATGCCTACTTTGCAAGGAAAACGAGGGCTACGCAGGCAGGGTGGACCACCCTGCGCGGCAGAATCACCGCATCATACCCCTCTCCCTCTGCGGCGAGGAGTGGTTTTTGCAATATTCTCCCTACGTGTATTACAACGAGCATTGTATCGTATTCAGCGCCTCGCACGCGCCGATGGTGATAGAAGAGCGCACTTTTCGGCTCCTCTTTGACTTCGTGCGCCAATTTCCGCATTACACGGTTGGCTCCAACGCCGACCTGCCCATCGTGGGCGGCTCCATTCTGACGCACGAGCATTTCCAGGGCGGATGCTATGAGTTTCCCCTCAACCGCGCCCCCGTTGACAGGCATTTTACCGTTCAGGGGTACGAGGGCGTGGACCTCGGCGTGGTGCGCTGGCCCATGTCGGTGCTTCGTCTGACGGGCACGGACACGGACGAGATGACCCGTCTTGCCGCCCGTATTCTCTCGGTGTGGCGCAGCTACAGCGACCCCTCCTGCGAGATTCTGGCAGAAAGCGAGGGCGAGCCGCATAATACCATCACGCCGATTGCCCACCGCGAGGGGGAGCGGTACGTGCTGGACCTGGTGCTTCACAACAACCGCGTCACCGAGGAGCATCCCCTGGGGCTGTTCCATCCGCACGCCGAGCTGCACCATATCAAAAAGGAAAACATCGGGCTGATTGAGGTCATGGGGCTTGCTATTCTGCCTGCGCGCCTGAAAAGCGAGCTTGCGGGCATCAAGGAGTGCATTCTGCAGGACAGGGACGTTTCCCTGTACCCCGAGCTTGCCTCTCACGCCGCGTGGGTTTCCGAAATCCGCGCAAGACGGAGCTTTACCGCCGAAAGCATCGGGCAGATTCTCTCTGAGGAGGTCGGGCTCGTCTTTGCCCGCGTGCTGGAGGATGCGGGCGTATACAAGGCAAACGAGCACGGACAAAGGGGCATTGACCGCTTTGTTGCCACCCTCGCCTGACGGCGGGCGGCGTTCCAATAAAAATAAAAGAGCAGACGCAGGTCTGCTCTTTTTTTATAGAC
>JAFQJX010000019.1 GCA_017397205.1 Clostridia bacterium
CAATTTACTCTTTTGAGTTTTTTCAAAGTGTTTAACGAGATTTCCTCACACTGCGCTTGTGTTTCTATACCAAGTTCAGTGATACGAAATTCTGTTGTTCAATTTTCAAAGATCAAGCGGTCCGCGCGCTTCTCTCAAATCGCGCAACCTTGCATATTATATCCCAAACACCTACGCTTGTCAAGTACTTTTCACAAAAATTTTTGCGATTTTTATACACTTGTACAAATGCACACAGGTTTTGTTGTTTGGTCCCCCTTTTTTGGGGGAATTGTAGTATAACATAGCAAAATGAGTTTGTCAAGAAAAACTTTTCGCCTTTTTTCTCGCAATTTTTTGGCTTTTTTGAAGCCGCCGTCACAATTTACAAATAAGCAATTCCCTTTTTGCGCGCTTTGTGCTATACTGTTATATCATAACAACCCAAGAGGTACAAAACATGAAAAAGAAAGAAAGCCCCTCCGCCTGCGGCCGTCTTGGCAAGGTGGGTGGCGAGGCCGTGCTGGACGGAGTCATGATGAAGGCGGGCAGCCGCTGTGCCACCGCCGTCCGCACTCCAAACGGAGGCATTCGCCTCCTGGAACGGGAATTTCATTCCGTGCGCGAAAAATGCAAGCTGTTTCGTCTGCCCATTTTGCGCGGATTTGTCAACTTCATTGAAACCATGCGCCTCTCCATGCAGGTCCTGACCGCCTCTGCCGAGGTGGGAATTGAGGAGGAGCTGGAGGCGAGCAAGAGCGAGGGCTGGCTGAAGCGGCACCTCGGCTTCTCTATGATGGACGTGGTGACGGTGCTGTCCTCCCTGCTCGGCATTGCTCTGGCGCTTGTGCTGTTTATCTATCTGCCGAATCTTGCCTCCACGGGGCTGGAGCGGCTGGTAGGGCGCGAGCTTGGAATCTGGAAGGCGCTGACGAGCGGCGTGCTCAAAATCTTCATTTTTATATTATATATATACCTGGTTTCCCTGATGCCCGACATCCGCCGCACCTTTCAGTATCACGGCGCGGAGCACAAATCCATCGCCTGCTACGAATCGGGCGAGCCGCTGACCCCCGAGAACGCAGACAAATGCTCCCGTCTGCACCCCCGTTGCGGCACCTCCTTTATGTTCGTCATGATTTTGCTCGGCATTCTGCTCTCCCTCGGCGCACGCGCCGTGCTGGAGCTTGGCTTTGGGCTTGACTTTGAGGAAATGACCCGTGCCGCCGTCGGCAGAAATCTGGAGCCGCTGATTTACACGGGGATCGGCCTCGTGCTCCTGCCCCTGATTATGGGGCTTGGCTACGAATTTCTCATGTACGCAGGGAAGCACCCTGCAAATCCCCTCGTCAAGGTGCTGTCCGCCCCCGGGCTCTGGATGCAGCGCCTGACCACCCGTAAGCCCTCGCTTGACCAGCTGGAAATTGCCATCGTGGCACTCAAGGCGGCAATGCCCGAGGCATTCCCCGATTTTGACAAGACCCCCTATCTCGCCCCCGTCAAGGAGGCACAGGCACCGACCGAGGCAACCGGGGAAGCAAGCCCTGCCCCCGACGGGACTCCCACCTGTCAGGAGGATACCCCATGACGCTACGGGAGCTTTCCGCCCATCTTGCGTCACACGGCATTGAAAACGCCGCACACGAGGCGCGGCTGCTCTTTTGTCACTTTGGCGGCTTTTCCCCCGCTTCTCTCTTGGGAGAGGACCCCTCGCTTGACACGCCCGCCCTGCAGGATGCCGTCGCGCGCCGCTGTGGGCGCGAGCCGCTGCAATACGTTCTCGGTGAGGTCGCGTTTTTTCGCGAAAGCTACGAGGTGTCCCCCGACTGCCTGATTCCCCGCGCCGACACCGAGCTGCTGGTGGAGGAGGCAATCGCGCGCCTGCCGCAGGGTGCCCTTTTTGCAGACCTCTGCACGGGAAGCGGCTGCATCGCCGTCTCCGTCCTTGCAAATCGCACGGATACCGTCGCGCACGCATATGATATTTCCGAGGGGGCGCTTGCCCTTGCCGCGCGCAACGCACGCCGAAACGGCGTGGAGGGTCGCCTGACGCTCTGCAAAAGGGACCTGCTGCGAGAGGCGCCGGGCGGCGCCCTGTACGACGCCATTCTCTCAAATCCCCCCTATATTGCCACCGCCGTGGTGGACACCCTTGCCCCCGAGGTGGCATGGGAGCCGCGTATCGCGCTGGACGGCGGCACCGACGGAGTGGATTTTTACCGCGCGATTTTATCCTATGCCGCCACCTGCCTCAAAAAGGACGGATTTCTGCTCCTTGAAATCGGCTACGACCAGGAGGCCGCTATTTGCCGTCTTGGTGCCGACTGCGGCTTTTCCTGCGAGGTCAGGCGCGACCTCGGAGGCAACCCCCGCCTTGCGTATCTTACAAGGCAATAA
>JAFQJX010000156.1 GCA_017397205.1 Clostridia bacterium
CGCGGACTTGAGGAGGAGCCCGAGGGGGGAGAGCGCTGCCTCAAATGCTATGAATTGCGGCTCCGCGCTGCCGCCACCGTTGCAAAGGAGGGGGACTACGATTTCTTTGCCACCACCCTATCCATCAGCCCCCACAAGCGCGCAGACAAGCTTAACGAAATCGGTGAGCGCGTCGGGCGTGAGATAGGCGTGCGCCACCTGCCCGCCGATTTTAAGAAAAAGGGCGGCTACGCCCGCTCCATTGCGCTTTCCCGTGAGCTGGGGCTGTACCGACAGGATTATTGCGGCTGTGCCTTCAGCCGCCGCCAAAAGCACAAAGAGGAAAGCGAAGCATAAGAAAAGCCCCAATGGGTAAGAAAAAGCCCTATGGGGCTTTTTTCTTAACAAAAAGCGCGGGCGCAAGTTGTGCAAAGCGCCAAAAATGAAAATATGGTTTGTAAAACGCCTAAAAATATGGTACTATATTTTTAGAATGGCGCCTCGCGCCTTGATTTTTCCCCGACCGAAAGGATTTCGTATGAAACACGTTCGCTTGATTTCTCTTTTCCTCCTATTCAGTATGCTGTTTTCTATGCTGCTGTCCTGTGAGCTTGTGCCCTATGATGACCCCACCCCCTCGCCCGACGGAGGCACATCCGACGGAGACGGTGACGGGGACGGCGATGAAGCCGGCGGTGACGGGGATCTCATTATGACCCTGCATATCAACGAGGTCTGCTCCAAGAATACAACTACGAAAGCCCCCGACGGCGGCAAATACGATTGGATTGAGCTACATAACCCGACGGACGAGGAGATTTCTCTTTCGGGCTTCGGCATCTCCGACCGCAAGGGCAAGGTGAAGCACACCTTCCGCGACGGCGTTAAGATTGCGGCAGGGAAGTACCTCGTGCTCTGGGCGTGCGGCGAGGAGAATACGCTTGACAAGCCCGAGGGCGGCGTGTATCTGCCCTTTGCCATTTCCGCGCAGGGCGAGGAGATTTACCTCTTTAACTCCATGGGCATCGTGCTGGACCGCATGACGGTTCCTGCGCTCGACGATGACCTCTCCTACGGCTATTCGCTCGACGGAAAAGGAGTCCTCGGCGTGTTGACCCCTTCCTGCGGCACCTCCAACAAGCAGTCCAAGCTCCATCAGCTCAGTGACGACATCGTGGGCTTCTCCCACGAAAGCGGCTTTTACGGAGCGGGCTTCACCCTGACGCTTGACCTGCCCGAGGGCTACACCGCCTACTATACCACCGATTGCTCCACCCCGAGCAAATACAAGGAGGTATTCCCGACGGAGGGGATTTCCATCACGGACGTCTCCCCGACGGCAAACCAATACAGCAACCTGTACGTCGGCAATATGGAGATGGCGTACGAGGGCTATACCAAGGACCAGCTTCCCACCGACCCCGTTGACAAATGCACCGTCGTGCGCGTCGTCGTCTACGACAAGAGCGGCAGGGCAACGGGCACCATTACCAAAACCTATTTCGTGGACTACTCCGCCAAGTCGGGCTATGCGAACGTGCCGATCGTTTCCATTGCCAGCACGCCGAGCGAACTTTACGGCGCGGACGGCTTGTTTACCAACAAGGAGTATTGGAGAAAGGGCACGGACGCGGAGGAGCGCGCAAACGAGCGGCGCGTCAGCTTTACCTATTTTGACGGAGAGCATACCTATTCCTTTGACCAGGAGGTGGGGCTCCGTCTGCACGGCACCTCGACGCGCGCCCAGAGCCAGAAGAGCATGACGCTGTTTGCCCGTCAGAGCTACGGCAACAAGGCGTTTGAAAAGGTGATTGTCGGAGACGCAAGGGAATGCCGCTCCATGGTA
>JAFQJX010000157.1 GCA_017397205.1 Clostridia bacterium
CATTGCCCCCTTCGTCAAGGTGGAAATCCCCTCCCACATCAACCGCACCAGGATGCTTTCCCTTCTTCACACGCGCCTCTCCAAGCTGAGCGAGGTGGGTGAGAAAATTGCATTCTTCCTCTCCCTGCCCTCCTACGAAAAGGAGCTGTTCTACAACAAAAAGAACAAGGTGACCGAGGAAAACGCCCCCCTGCTGCTTGCCGCCTGTCTTGAGGTGGCAGAGGCCGCAACGGATTGGACGAGCGACGCCCTGTTCGGCGCTTTCTCTCAAAAGGCGGAGGAGCTGCAGGTCAAATCCGGTGCCCTGCTCTGGTGCGGGCGGATTGCCGTTTCGGGCATGACCGTCACGCCGGGCGGTGCCACCGAAATTATGGAGGTGCTCGGCCGGGAGGAATCTCTTGCCCGCATGCGCCTTGCCCTTGAAAAATTTGCCTGAAATCATTTGAAACTGTGAGGTGCTTATGGCAACCGACCTTGCATATCTTCTTGAAACGCGCCTGCCCCACCTGTCAAAGGGACAGGCAAAAATCGCGCGTGCCGTCCTGAGCGATTATGATAAAACGGCCTATATGACCGCAGGTAAGCTTGCGGAGCTTGTGGGCGTTTCCGAATCCACCGTTGTCCGTTTTGCAATCGCCCTCGGCTTTGACGGCTACCCCGAGTTCCAGGCGGCACTGCAAAAATTCGTCCGTGCACATCTGACGCCCAATCAGCGGATTGAGGTTTCCAGCGCGCGTATGGGAAGCGCCGACCTCTTCACCGCCGTGATGAACGGGGAAATTGAAAAAATCAAATACACCGCCGAGCATATTGACCGCGCCGCCTTTGACGGCGCCGTAGAAAAGGCGGCAAGCGCCAACCGCATCTACGTGATGGGCGTGCGCTCCTCCTCTACCCTTGCCTCCTTTCTGCACTACAACCTGTCTATGATTTGCGACAGCGTATCGCTCGTGCAGCCGACGGGGTCGGGAGAAATTCTTGAGCAAATGCTTGACATACAGGAAAACGACCTGCTGATTGCCATCAGCTTCCCCCGTTACTCCTCCCGTGTCCAGACCGCCGTGCGGTATGCGAAGGCAAACGGTGCCTCCGTCATGGCGCTGACGGACAGTCCGCAGTCCCCGATTGCAGGAGGGGCCGATTTCCTGCTTGAGGCGCAGAGCGACATGGTTTCCTTCGTGGACTCCCTGATTGCCCCCCTCGCCACCGTCAACGCCTTTCTTGCGGCGGTAGCAAGCAAGCGGCCCGAGGAGGTCAGGCGCCGCCTTGATAAGCTGGAGAGCATCTGGGATGCCTACAACGTCTATGACAAACGATAAGGTGCGGCTTGCCGTTATTGGCGGCGGCGCCGCAGGGCTTTTTGCCGCCGCAACCGCCTTGTCGGAGGGTGCCGAGGTCACGGTATTTGAGCAGATGCCCCGCCTTGGCACGAAGCTTCTGATTACAGGCAAGGGGCGCTGCAACGTCACAAATGACTGCACCCCCGAGGAGTTTCTGCAAAACGTCCGCTCCAACCCCCGTTTTCTCTATTCCGCCATCAATCAACTGACTCCGCGGGACACCATGGCGTTTTTTGAGGCGCACGGCGTCC
>JAFQJX010000158.1 GCA_017397205.1 Clostridia bacterium
C
The DNA here is from genome assembly GCA_017397205.1 of Clostridia bacterium. Classification (GTDB taxonomy): domain Bacteria; phylum Bacillota; class Clostridia; order Oscillospirales; family CAG-272; genus UBA1740. The sequence goes on from JAFQJX010000158.1 coordinate 2, forward strand.
CTGCACACACGGACCTGGAGGAGCGCCTGCAAACCATTTACGAAGAAGTCAACCGCATCATTGAAAAATACCGTCCCGACGAAATGGCAATTGAGGAGCTGTTTTTCAATACCAATATTACGACAGGCATCAAGGTGGCGGAGGCGAGAGGCGTGATCTTGCTTGCCGCCCGTCAGCACGGGCTTGGCATTGCAGAATATACCCCCCTGCAGGTGAAGCAGGCGGTGGTGGGCTACGGGCTTGCAGAAAAGCGGCAGGTGATTGCTATGGTGACCTCCATTCTCAAGCTCAAGCAGGCACCCAAGCCGGACGATACGGCAGACGCACTTGCCATTGCACTTTGCCACGGGCAGAGCGCAGGGTCAGGGCTTGCCGCTTATTACAACCGCTAAAGGACGACAGTATGTGGATTTGTGAAAATTGGAAGGATTACGAGCTGATTGATACCTCCCACGGCGAAAAGCTGGAGAGGTGGGGGCGCTTTACCCTCATTCGTCCTGACCCGCAGGTCATCTGGGAGACGGAACGGGAGCATCCCCTGTGGCGCGAGGCAGATGCCGCGTATCGCCGCTCCCGTACGGGTGGCGGCGCGTGGAGCGAAAACCGTTTGCCCGAGAAGTGGACGGTGGGTTATGGAGACCTGCGTTTCTGCATCCGCCCCATGGGCTTCAAGCACACGGGGCTGTTTCCCGAGCAGGCGGTCAACTGGGATTGGTTTTCCCGCCTGATTCGCGAGGCGGGCAGACCCATCAAGGTGCTGAATCTCTTTGCCTATACGGGCGGCGCAACGGTTGCCGCAGCAAAGGCAGGTGCCTCCGTTTGCCACGTGGATGCCGCAAAGGGCATGGTGGCGGCGGCAAAGGAAAACGCCGTGCTTTCGGGGCTGGCAGACGCACCTATCCGCTATATCGTGGACGATTGCCGTAAGTTTGTGGAGCGTGAAATCCGCCGCGGTAACCGCTATGACGGGATTATTATGGACCCTCCGTCCTACGGACGCGGTCCTACGGGTGAGGTCTGGAAGATTGAGGAGCACATTGACGAGCTCGTGTCGCTTGTGTCGGGTGTGTTCAGCGAAAAGCCCTTGTTTTTCCTGCTCAATTCCTATACGACGGGGCTCTCTGCCTCGGCTATGAAATACATTACCGCCTTGCGCATCGGTAACAGATTCGGTGGCAGGACGGAGGCGGACGAAATCGGATTGCCCGTTTCCCATACGGGGCTGGTATTGCCCTGTGGGTCAAGCGTGCGCCATACCTTTGAGGAGACGTGATGAAAGAACTGATCAGGTGCGAGCATCTGGGCTTTTCCTACGAGGAGGAGGGAAGCCGGGCGATTCCCGCACTGCACGACGTGAATCTGACAGTATGCGAGGGCGAGTATGTCGCAATTCTCGGGCACAACGGCTCGGGGAAATCAACGCTTGCCAAGCTGCTCAATTTGATTTTGACCCCGAAGGAGGGGAGCATCTGGATAGACGGCAGGGAGGTGACTTCCCCCGATTTCGGGGAGGACGACCTGTTTGACGTTCGC
>JAFQJX010000159.1 GCA_017397205.1 Clostridia bacterium
AAAGATTTGTCTGGCTTGATGGTAGTAGACAGTCAAGCAGTATGGACGTCTAACAAAAAAGGAGAAGCACGCTTGCGCACTGATATTGATATTTATGGGCGCGTTGATAAGGGCTCTTCCTCTATTGTGAGTTCTACTAATCTCAATGGGAGTAATCATCGCTTTGTCGATGATTTTTCCGCCTTGCCAAAGAACATCAAAAATGACCTGACTAAGGTTTTTCGTAACGAAAACCGCAGGGTTGGGTACCTTGTTCAGCGCGCTACTTTTACTCCCAATGCAAATCCTTTCAAGCAACCGTCTAAAAAAACTAAAGCAGCACGCTCCGGCTCTGCAGCGTCCGGTGCTTCCGCATCCGGAACGGGCAAGTCCAAGCCGGCCAAGGGAGGTCGATTCTAATGAAGCGGTTTCTGACGGCTCTCTTATGCGGCCTTCTGATTGCCGCAGCAGCCCTGGGCGGCCTGGCGCTGGTCTTGGACCATTTCGGCGTCGGTGACGTGACGGGTATCACAAAGAAGGTCCGCAACCCGGACAACCTGATTGACGTCAGCGCGTACACGTTTAAGAGCGGCGCCGTGTTTGAGGGCGTAACTGTAACGTACGACGAGGACGGTGTTATGACTCTGAACGGACAAGCCACCGCCGACGTGGACGTATGCCTGGGCCTGTTCTACGTGATCGAAGACGCTTATTACACGGTCTCCGTGTACTGCCCCGAGCCCGCGCGCACCACCACCGGGACGAAGGTGGTCTATACCTCGGACAACTGGGGCACTCAGAAGGACCTGGCTGCAGGAAGCTTTGCGGACGACTATACCTTTAACAACACGAAGCTGCAATATGTCAAGTTCTATCTCACCATCAAGGCGGGAGACGCCTTTGAAAATTACACGGCCGCGCCCGTGATGGTGGAGGGTAAGGCAATCGGGCAGTTTTATATCAACGAAACCATTCAATTTTGATACATTAAGGAGTAAAAATCATGAAAAAGACAATCATTTCCATTCTGCTTCTCGCGTGCCTGGCGCTGGGCCTTTGTAGCTGCGCGGGTGGTGAAAAAATGAAAAACGGCATCAAGGAGTTCGGCGACGGCGCCAAGGATGCGCTGGACGACGTGTTCACTGCAGAGGCACCTCTTGAGGTGACTCTCTGCGCTGCAGCTGCAACCGTTGTGGAGACGGAGGAGGGCTCCGTTCTCTCTCAGACTGTTACCGGCGCCGTTTCCGGAACCGACGCAGCAGTCCTCCTTGATTGGACTGTAACCTGGGGCGTCAACCCTTATGGCGAGGAGGTCCCTGTGACCGATTACGTCACCGTAGTCCCTGAGAGCGACGGTGCCCTGGTAGCGGATATTATTTGTCACCAGGCGATCGATCGTACCGCCACCGCTATCGTGACTGCAACCGTGCGCGGCAAGGACAAGAGCGCCAGCTGCACCGTCCGTTACAACGGAATCCCCTCGGATATCGTCTTTACCGACGAGGACGGCACCGCGCTTGAGAATGGTCTGACTCTCGCATTGGGCGACAGCATCGCTTTGAACGTAACGCTGGACAACCTGTTCCATGACGTCGGCGCTGATTATTCGGATTTTGAGATTGAAACGGAGATCTCCGGCACGGTGACGGGCGAGGCAAGCAATAACGGCGCCTCCACTGTTTCCACCGGAACGATTGCACCCGCAGCCATAGTAGATCAGGGCGGTAGATACCAGATCGCAGAGCTCTTTTCTTACAACGGCGGCAGTGTGACCCTGGAGGACGGTGTGCTTTCTATTAAGCTTCCCTTTGGTGGCAAGTATTTCACCTCTCCTGATGGAACCCGTTACACCATTGTCAACTTTTCCAAGCTTGCGTCTATGAAGATCTATGTCAAGGAGCTGCAGTCCGGTCTTACCGAGATGTTTACTATCATATTTGATGCCACCAATGTCACCCTGTCTGATACGACCGTGACCTTTTGATAAAGGGGGCACCCCATGAAAAAGGTTTTGATTTTTACCCTGTCGCTCCTACTCCTGGCAGCGACCATCGTCTTTGTCATTTGGGCAAGCGTTGGGGATTTTCGCGTCACTTATGCCGGCAAGGAAGCGGGCGAGGTGTCGGAGGCAGTCTACGTTTCAGCTAAAAGCCCGTTGACGCTGAACGTTGAAAAGCCCCTCCTACGTACGTATACCTTCCAGCTCGAGACGGTCGCGGAGTCTGACTTCACGTTCCTGAAGGGCGGGATCCTGACGAAGCTGCCGTCCTCCATGGACGCATCTGAAGCGTTTGACGTCAGCGTCAAGGACGGCATTATGACCATTACCCCCAAGGGCAACCTGGAGGAGGTCCTGGGCATCCTGACGGGAAGCAGCTGCACGGTCGACGACGAGCTTATAATCAGCAGCGGCAACCTGTTTGAGATATCCTTTTACACCTCCGGGACCGAGCCCGTGGCGACGTTTGCGTTTACGCTCTCTCCCAAGTCCTTCGTTTTTACGCTTCCGCAGGAGGTGGTCTTTTGAAACGCAGCATCCTGGCGCTTATTTTCGCGCTTGTCACCCTATTTAGCCCTGGCCTGACGGTCGGGGCTACCGCTGCTTCAGGCGCCACGGAGGAGTTTCCCGTCATTGAGGGAGATTATTCCCTCGACGTCGTTCAGGTGGCGGAGCAGAACGGTGCCCTGTCGGTGTTCGTTTACAAGCCCTGTGGGGATGAAAAGCCCCTCCGGGCGTCGTACATGAATATGACGCTCTCCACGCCTGACGAGTACAATCTTTATGCCTTGGAGTTTGTCCAGGAGACGGGGACCTTGCAGAAGTACGTTGTCAAGGATTTCACCGTGGACGCCACCCAGGCAACGCGCAAGTATGAGATTTCCACCATCTACCGCCCCTGGGACCAGTCCCTGGGAGACGCGATTCCGGACGACGACAACACGGTCCTCCAGGTGCCTTACCCTGTGGGCCATTCCTGGACCATGAAGGAGGACGGCACGTGCGACCTCGAGGATATCGAGCTGATTAAGATCGAGGACAAGCACGTGGGCTTTCTCCGCTATGCGGACGGCTTCAATCTCTTTCTTGGTTTAACCGATATAGACAGTCATTACGTTGCTTTTTCCACCGACCGAGAGATTGACGAGCTGCTTCAGGCAACCCTTTATTTTACGCATCAAAGTATGACGCGTACGACCGTTGTTCTTTCAGATGAGGAACCTACCGTTACATCCGGCACCTCTGAGCCCGAGATCGTAGATTTGAAATCCACCGACCTTGTTGAACGCGACGAGTCCTGGCTTGGTCTGAAGGAGGGGTATCACTATAACCGTATTCAGACGACGGATGCGCTCCTTGAGGCAGAGGGGGACCTCATGACGGAGGAGTCCAAGGCGGCGCTTGAGGGGACGGAATGGGTGCTGCGTTTTTATGAGTCACGCTATACGGAACGTTATAACGAGGGCGGTTATTATGAATACGTTGGATATGTTCCTTCTACGCTTTTTGAGACCTTTGAAAAGGTCTCCAACGTCACCATTTTCCGCCTCGCGTACATAACGGACGGTAAGTATTACGACGTAGCAGCCCTGGACTCCATCTCTGAGGGGGACCTAAATCCTGATAAACCACCCAAGTACCCAGGGCCTACGATTGAATGGTGGGTCTACCTTCTGATCGCCCTGGCGGTGTTGATTCTCCTCTCTTACCTCTTTGGCGGCATCACGGTCATTGTTAAGATCCTCCTGCTGCCCGTCAAGCTTGCCGTATGGCTCCTGAAGGCCCTCGGCAAGGGTATCGGAGCGCTGTTCCGGAGGAAAAATGAGTGATTACCATCGTTTTCGGAAAGCCGGGCGCCGGAAAAACGGCATACCTCGCCCAGGATGCCGTCAGATTTCTCAACTTCGGGCCCGATTCGGCGGAGCTGCACGATCAGGCACGGAAAAAGATTGAGGAGCTGAACGGGGACGGGGGCCTGTTTTCAGTCCCTTATCTCCCGCCCGTTTACACTAATTTCCCCCTGACCGTCAATGCCGGGACAAGTGTCCTCGGTCGCTCTTATTACGTGGACGGATTTCACCTGGGCTTTGAAAACCCCGACGTTGACGTGATGCCCGTTCTCCCGGGCGCCAGGATTTACCTCTCTGAAGCCCAGCGCTATTATAATTCACGCCGCAGCAAGGATCTCCCGGACTGGGTGTCCCGTTGGTACGAGGAGCACCGTCACTTTGGTCTTCAGATTCACCTGGACGTGCAGCGGCCCGCTTTGATTGACGTCAATATCCGAGAGCTTTGTGAGCGCTTTATTGAGGTTAGAGGACTGGAGCACGAGCTTGACGGTCTCGGAAGAATCATCCGCAGCACGTTCACCGTGCGGGTCTTCGAGGATTGGAAGTACGTCGAGAAGTATATTGACGGAACCGCCCTCAATTGTCAATACGAGGAGCAGCAGCTTGTGTACGAGGGCAATATCTTTGAGTGTTATGAAAGTCACGTGTACTTTCGGCATTTCATTCCTACCCGCGCGGACTTCAGTCAGATCTTGCATATCTCCGGCAGAGACGTGCTGGAGGATAGCGAGATTTCCAAGATTCTATACAGGCAAACCCCGCCTGAGGGCTTTTACCCGTCAAGAGGGTCAAATTCAAGGAAAGGTGACACAAATATATGCTTGAGCAGTTGAATCAAAGGTATTACGAGCTTTTTGCACAGCTTTATACCAACCGCGCGTTCTTGTCGCGCAAGCAGCACGAGTATGTCTCGGATGCTATTTTCCAGGCGCTGAAGCGCGAGCTGAAGGAGCTCGTGGAAAAGCAGGCGCTGGAGACGGCACGTCAGACGTACGAGCTGCGTTTTAAGGGGCGGAAGTATCTGCCCCGTGGCGCCTGGATTTTCAAAAACAAGGTCGCAAAGGAATATACTAAGATCTTCGTAGCTGATTTTCAGCGTCACCTGGAGAGCATCCGCGCCTCTGCCACTCCCGCTCATGCGCCGCAGGAGCCCGTCACGGCTCTTGTCCCGGCAACGTCGGAAGGAGGGGACCATGCAGACGGCTGTTGAGTTGATCGCCGAGCGCGATTTTCTTCCCCCTCCGTCTCTCTCCCCTCAGGTTGCTATGCGTCTGCGCCGGGATGAGGGCGGTCACTTCGTGGGGATTCCTCTCTATCAGAACCTAAGGGTGGGGAAGCCACGCCAGGTGAACGCCCCCTCTCCCGTGGAGGAGCTGATCCGTCAGACGTACAAGGAGGAGCTGCGGTGCCATCGGCCGTCCTTTGCCAAAAAAGCCGCTTATGAACGCCTGGAGCGTTATTATGACAACGTTTCGGCCCTGGAGTGGGAGGAGATCCGCTCCGAGGCAAACGAGGCAATCAAGAAGGAGAGGCAGGCATCCTGGCTCCGTCGCAAGCGCCTTAGGAGAAAAATATTCAACAACGATTGGAACTATTTTTGCACGTTCACCTACAGCAACGCCAAGGGGTGGACCGAGGATTCTTTCCGGGAATCTCTCAACCGCTGCATCAGCAATTTTTGTGAGCGCCGTAGCTGGCGCTGCATCATGGTCTGGGAACGTGGCGACGAGGGCGGCCGACTCCACGCGCACGGTCTCTTTTATATCCCTGAGGGCGAGATGGTGGGAAAAGTGCTTGTGCGCCAAAATAAGGCACACAAGCGCCATGATATGGAATTTCGCCATTACAACGAATTTTTTGAGAAAAAATACGGTCGTAGTGATTTTGAACCGCTGACCCGCCTTTTTTTAGGCAAAGCGGTAGAATATCTTTACAAATACATAGACAAGTCAGGCGAGCGTATGCGTTATTCCAGGCATACGCCCTCCGAGATAATCCAATACGTGGATAACAAGCACCTATTTCTTGATTACGTAGATGAGCGTAACTGGATTGTTCACTCCATTGTGGAAGACGGAGTGGTAACTTGGGAAGGAGATGTCCGTTCGTACGAACGTGCGAAGGGGGAAGCGATAAGGAGGCAAGTCAACCGTGACGGTGTCAGCATATCTGCTGGACTGGCTGCAGGCAAAAGCCCCGGATCTCGAGACCTCTACGCTTGAGGCGTATCGGATCTACCTCGGAAAGCATATCTGCCCCTGGTTTGACGCGCTTGGTAAGGAGCTGCACGAGCTGCGGCCCCTGGATATTCGCGCCTACGTTACCGCCAAGCGGAACGGTGGCAGGTGCGACGGCAAGAAGGGCGGCCTTTCCGCCGTCTCCGTTCGGAAGCATCTGAATATTATCAAGCAGGCCCTCAGAGAGGCGGTTCTTTACGAATTAATTCCCACCAACCCGGCAGAGCCGGTGCGGCTGCCACGGTCGCAGGAGCTGTCCCCGGAGGCAAAGTTTATCCCCCTTGCAGACGCCAGGGCGATTATCAGAGCGTTCCAGGGCCACCGCTTGCACCCCTTGGTGCTTGTCACCTTGTATTACGGCTTGCGCCGCAGCGAGGTCCTTGGCCTCAAGTGGGGCGCCGTTGATTTCAAACTCAAGGAGCTGAGGATCACGTCTACCGTCGTCAAGAACGTCACGATCGTCGAGAAGGACCGCGTCAAGACGCCGAGCAGCCGGCGCACGTTCCCGCTGCTTCCTGAGGTGGCGGAGCAGCTGCGCTCCTTGCGGCCGCGCAAATGCTCTCCGGATGCTTACGTGTTTCACCGTGAGGACGGGACTCCTCTCAGGCCCGACAGCGTCACGCGGGGCTTCCAAAGGGTCCTCAGAGCCCACGGGCTGCCTCGGATGCGCTTCCATGACCTGCGCCACGCCACGGCATCCATCCTTTTTGACAAGGGTTGGAGCGTTGCCGACGTGCAGCATTGGCTCGGTCACAGCGACATTGAGACGACTATGAATATCTACGTTGCCTATAATTCCACCCGCAAAATGCGGATAGGCGGAGCCCTGGATGGGCTTTTTACTTAAAAATCTCTTTCTCCACAACAGCATAAAAAAAGCGGACAGGACCCCCTGTCCTTTTCCTGCTTTCAGAAAAAACTGCACACTTTTTGTCGCCGCCGGGCAGGTACCGTTTTCTCCCTCCGGGACTGCCTTAAAAACCCCGAAACCCCAAGAAAACAAGGAAAAAGCAGTCCCCA
>JAFQJX010000160.1 GCA_017397205.1 Clostridia bacterium
AGCTGATATGGGCTTTGGACTCTTGTTCGTCGGGTACCTCTTGCTTCTGCCCGTCACCCTTTCCTTCTTCTATACCCTGCCCGTGGCGGCAGTCCTGCTCGCGTGGGGCTGCTTCCGCCTGCGGCGGGTCAATCTTCCCTTCGGCTGGGCAACCTATCCTGCCGTCGGGGTGGGCGTGCTGGGGCTCCTGACAAGCATTGCGGCACACGTCACCCTGCTGTCCCCCGCCTATCCCTACCTTGCCGCAGTGACCTATCTGTGCCTGCTTTTGTGGCACCTCCTTGCCCTGACGGGGCTTGCCTGGGTCGCCGAGGAAACGGCTCTGAAGAAACTCCGCGTTGCGGCAGTACGCAACCGTATGTTTTCCTGCATCTACCTCATTCCCGCCACCCTTCTGGCGGCGGTGGAGCAAATTCCCGTGAGCGAGGCGGCGGTTACCTGGCTGGTGTCCTTCCGCGACGCCTTTCTGCTGGTGGGAATTGCCGTCGGGGTGCTGGTGCTGATTTCCCTGTTCAGCGCCTATATGCGCATTTGTATGCCCGAGGACCTCACGATGCCGAGAAAGCCCTCCCGCTTTGCCTTCGTCAACCGCCGCCGCGAGGAGCAGGAGCGGCGCGAGCAGGAGGAGCTGGAGGCGGCACGCCGCGAGGCACAGATGCGCGCACAAAAGAGAAAAAACAAGAAAAAGAAATAAAGGATTGCTTATGTCCACAACAAAAGAAACGCGCCGCAGCCCCTTTCCGCTATGGAAGCTGATGCTCGCGGCGGTCATTCTCGTCAATCCCGCCCCCCTTCTCCTGGATATCATTCCCGACGCCCTTGCCTATTGGCTGATTGTCTCGGCACTTGGGCAGGTATCGCTCATCAACGGGGATTTTGAGGAGGCGCGACAGCAAATGAAGAGCGTGCTGCTCATCAGCGTGCTGAAAATCCCCTCCTTCTTCGTGATGCTCATGATCTGGGGCACGAGCGGCTCCCAGAGGGCAATCGTCGCCGTGTTCTGCATGGTGTTCTCCCTGCTTGAGTTCATCTTCACCATCCCCGCATTCCGCCGCCTGTTCACCTGCCTGTACCGCCTTGGCGAGCATTACGGCTCCACCGAGGCACTCACAAGCGGCACGGGCACCTGGCGGATGCGCCCCACCTCGCTGGAGGGAGTGACGGTGGCGTTCCTCGGCACGCGTGCGGTGCTTTCCTGCCTGCCCGAGATGTGCCTCGTCCCCATGAGCAATATCGGGGAGGGCGGCTACAATTGGAACGCCCTCTACCCCGTTGCCGCCATTCTTGCTGCGCTCTTGGTGCTGATATTCGGTATCGTCTGGTGCTGCTATTTCGTCGCCTATCTCAAGCGCGTTTCGCGCGACCGCGAAACCTTTACCCACCTCGCCGCCCTGTGCTCCGGGCACGAGCGCGAGACGGGCAAGGGGCGCTTCCGTCAGCTTAAAACCGTGTGCGTGCTGTATCTCGCCGCCATCGTGCTTTGCTTTGATTTGTTCCTTGACGGCGTCAACTATCTCCCCGACGCGCTCGCGGCAATCGCCCTTCTCGGCGCCACCTTCCTGCTGTTCCGCCGCGGTGCGGGGGCGCGGCAGGTTGCCATTCTTGCCATGACCTACGGGATTTTCTCTCTCGGGCACTACCTGGTGCTGGGGGACTTTCTCTCCCAATACAGCTACGCCGCCGTTTCCGTCTCCGACGCGGCAAGGGGGGCGTATCTGCAGGTCCTCATTGTAGAGGGCGCGACGCAGGCGCTTCTGATTGCAACCCTGATGGGGCTCTGCTACTGCCTCGTGGGCGTCTCCCGACAGGAGGTGCTCGGGCGGCTTGGCACAGGGGACTTTGCCCCGATTGCTGCCAAAACGCACAGGGAGCTGCGCCGCAAGCTGTCCACGATGACTCTCCTCGGGTGCCTGACGGCGGCGGCATCCTTCGTCCGCTCCTGCACCCATCTCTCCACCCAGACGCTCAAGGCAGGCGAGAACGGCACCGTGTCCCTCGTCACTCCCGTCCTTGATTGGTTCTGGATTGTGGTCGCAGTCCTGCACGTCGCGTGGCTCGTGCTTTCCGTTCTGCATCTTGGCCGTCTCCGTGAGGAGGCAGAGGTCAACACGGAGGCGTGACCTGACGCACACGCGAAGCGCGGGCGAGTGACAGATTTGCGTACAAATCAATAAAAATCATAACAGGCACTTATGGAGTTCCATAAGTGCCTGTTTTTGGGAATTGGCTCAATTTTCCTCGGAGGGCTTGGGAAGAATAATTTCTCCCTCCGCTTTTTCAAACGCCTTAATTTCCTGTCTGATCAAATAGAGAATCTGCCCGTTTGCAGAACGCCCGTAATACTTTGAAATATAGTGCAGCTTATAGTGAAGTGCAGGGTCAATTTCAATGCCCAGGTGTTTATTTTCTTTATTTCTCATTATTTTCTCCAAAAATATCTTAATTTAAGTTTATTTTAAGATTATTTTGTGGTATTATGTTGTAGGTATACTTAAATTGAGTATACTAATTATTTCATGGAGGATGTTATGAAGGTTGCAATTATTGGATCAAGAGGCATTACCGTATCCAACCTGGAGCTGTACGTTTCGCAAAAGGATGAAATTGTTTCAGGGGGTGCAACAGGCGTAGATACCTGTGCAGCAAGCTACGCAAGGAAGCACGGACTGAAGCTCACTGTATTTTTGCCCGAATATGAACGCTACGGTCGCGCGGCACCGATTGTCAGAAACAAATTGATTGTAGATTATGCGGATAAGGTCCTTGCATTTTGGGACGGAGCATCAAAAGGGACATTGTCCGTTATCAAATATGCAGAGAAAACGGGCACCCCGTGTGAGGTTATTCTTTGCAAATAATCGCGTTTACACGCAAAAAAGAGCAAGTACGGCGTACTTGCTCTTTTACTTTTCATTGTATGGGGGCACGGCTATACCCGCTCCCCGTCTGCCTTTTGCTATTCTTTTTGTTCTCTTTTCTGCCCGTTTACTGTCTTGGCAGAGCCGCCACGCCCAGCAGGCGGTCCCCCTGCCCGAGGGTGTCAAGGGTGACACGGTAATCGCGCTCCCCGAACGCGAGGGCAATCGTATAAAAGAAGGGGGGATAGTAATTGAACAGGTGGTTGTCAAGCAAGCTCACCCCAAGCAGACCCACAATGACCATTCCCATATAGAAGCGCTCAAGGGTCATATAGCGGACGAACATCCGCACGGTGGCGGCGCGGTAAACGAGATAGGCAAGACAGCCGACGGCGCCGCAGGCGCACAGCATCTCAATCACGGTATTATGGCAATGCCCGGGAACGTCCCCCGCCCACGATTCAAAGGGCACAGCGTGGAAGCCGCCACCGAAAATGGGATGCTCCGCGAATACCTTTATGGAGTTGCGCCAGATGCTGAGGCGGCCCGAATCCTCAAAGCCCTGCGAGAGGGTGAAGGAGAATAGCTGTGCAAGCTCCCTCCAGAATGCGAAGACAGCAATCACAAAAACAGCGCCCATCACGCACAGGAAGCTGCGGTAAAGCCCCTTATTATTGCCCTTGATGCAAACGGAAATCAGGCAAATCAGCATCACGGCGCCGCCCACCAGCATGGCAGAGCGGCTCATGGTGAAAATGGCGCAGACGTACGCCCCAATTGCGGCGAGGAAATAAAACCAGCCGTTCTTTCGCGTGGCGGCGAGGTAAAACATGGCAGGTATCAGCCACACCATAATGCCGCCGAGGTTATTGTGCACGCCCCAGCCGAACAGAATGAGATACTTGCGGATAATGCCGTTTGCCGCCACACCGTGGTGCAGGTATATATAAATCAACTCCCCTGCAAGCAGCAAAATGATAAAGAAGCAGCAGATGCAGAAGTGCTCCACCGTCTTTTTATCGTAGGGCAGGCCGTACAGGAACAAAAGATAGAATAAAATCCAGAGTGCCGCCTGCGCCGCGCCGTAGAGCGTGTCCGTAAAGCGCCACTCGGCAAACACGCCGTTAAGCAAAAGCCCAAGCGCGAGAGCGATGCAAACGTGCCACAGCATCGGCCTGTGTCGGTAGTAAATGGCGGCGCCCTGCCAGATAACGAAATGCAGGACAAGTGACACGGCAATGAGGGCGGCGGCAATCGCCGTCACCACCAGGACGGGGGTGGAATAGTAATAGTCGGAATGGGTAGGAAGTTGCGGGGCATTGTGAATGCTGAGGGCAAACACAAAGGTCAGAAGCGGCGCAATCATAGGGCGCAAATCCTTGCAAATCAAAAGCCCCGTACAGCCCACGAGGACGAACATTGCCCCGATATACACTTCGGTGCCCGTGCAGTAGGAGAGAAGCGCAAAAACGGCAAAAAAGGCCGGGTAAGCAGGCGTCAGCATCCACGCCCGCAGCTTCCCAACCGCCGCATTTTCACTAAAAAACGAACGAATCCGTTCCAACGTGAAAACTCTCCTTTGCGCTCAAATCGTTTTCGGGGCGGTCAAAAGCCAAGCCCCACTTATACCATTATCTATCTTATTATAAATAATCATGGGCACAAAGTCAACACCCCGTGCATTCGTGCGCCTTCCCCGTATATTTTCGTCTGCCCGACCATACAATTTGTCAGTACGGCTTGGGAGGGAACGCATGAAACGGGAGATTGGGCTTTGGCAGTGGGTTGGCTTTGGAGTCACCGCCCTCGGCGGCACGCTGCTGCATTTTCTGTACGGGTGGCTTGGGGGTGCGAGGTGGATTGCTCCCTTTTCGGGCGTCAACGAATCCACCTGGGAGCATATGAAGCTGCTGTTCTGGCCGATGCTCGCGTTTGCCGCCGTAGAGTGGCTGTTTTTTCGGCACCGCGCTGACTTCTGGTGCGTCAAGCTGCGGGGCATTCTGCTGGGGCTTGCGCTGAGTCCCGTCCTGTTTTACACCTACAACGGTGTCGTCGGGAAATCCCCCGATTGGCTGAACATTGCCATTTTCTTCGTCAGCGCCGCCCTGGCTTATCTTTATGAGGCGCGCCTGTTCCGAAGCGAGAGCGTGCGCTGCCGCTCGCCCAAAGGAGCGCTTGCCGTGCTTGTGCTGCTTGCACTTGCCTTTGGCGTGTTCACCTTCCTGACCCCCACCCTTGGCATCTTCCGCGACCCCCTGACGGGAACCTACGCCATCTGACGGCAGCCGACGGAGCCATCCGTCGGCTTTTGCTTTGTCTGCGGGGCGCTCGGGGGTGGCGACGGGCGGCAGGATTGACAGATGGAGGCGACTGTGGTATGATACAAAAAAGGCGCCGCGTTTTGCGGCGGCCAAAGCAAGCGCTTGAAAAAGGTTTTTTGAAGAGGACAAAGGAAAAGGAGCGAGCCCAATGAAAAAGGAAGTCAGCGGATATCAGAGGTTGAAGCGGCGGGTTTTTGAAATTCTGGCGCCTACCACAAAGGGGGACGTGCCCTCCCTGCTTTGCGATATCTTTATTTGTGCGTTGGTGCTGATCTCTACTGCCGCGCTGATTGCGGAGCTGATTGGCGTTCCTGCGGGCGTGGGGCGCGTGCTGGCAACCGTGGAGCACGTCACGGTCTGCATCTTTGCCGTGGAATACCTCTTGCGGCTCTGGGTGTGCGACCTTGCCTATCCCGAATGCAAGAGCAAGCTCCAGGCGCTGAAGGAGTATATCACCTCCTTTGATTCGCTGATAGACCTGATTTTCATTGCATCCGTGGTCTTCTATCAGCTTCCCAAGCAGCTGATGTTTCTGCGCCTTGTCCGACTTGTCAAGCTGGCACATCTGACGAAGCTGTCCGAGTACATTCACGGCTCAAGCAAGCACCGCGAGAGAATGGAGCGGGTCAAGCGCCGCGTCAATGAAATCATTGACAAGAGCCATGAGCATGACAGGGTGTCCAAGGTGTACGATATCGTATCGGTCGTTCTGATTCTTTTGTCGGTCGCCTTTATTCTGGTAGAAACCTTCCCCATTCCGCCCCTCGCGCACAAGCTTCTTTACATATTTGAGGTTACGATTGCCGTTTTCTTTACGGTGGAATACGTGCTGCGCGTATGGACGGCGCCGATGGACTATCCCGAGCTGCGCCCCGACAAGGCGCGGATGCGGTATATCTTTTCCTTTATGTCCCTCGTGGACCTGTTGTCCATTGTTCCCGTATTCGTTGCCAACCTGCCCACCGCCACGGGCATTATGAAGATATTCAAGCTGTGCAAGATTTTGCGCTTGGTCAAGGCAAGCCGCTACCTCAGCGGAATTGCCAACTTCGGGCGCGCTATTCAGGCAAAAAAGCGGCAGATTCTTCTTTCCGTGGTCGCCATTTGCGTCATGATTGTCATCTGCTCGGTGCTCATGTATTCCTTTGAGAGCAAGGCACAGCCCGAGGTATTCAAGCACGGCTTCAGCGGAATTGCATACAGCTTTCAGGTGCTGATGGGCGGCGACGGAGAAATTGAGCCCATAACTGCCATTGGCAAGGGGCTTGCCACCCTGATGCTGCTGCTCGGCGGCTGTATGTTCGGCGTGCCGATTGCCATTGTTTCCACGGGCTTTGAGGATATGATTGCAGAGCAGGCGGGCGAGGAGGAGCCCTCCGCCGACGTCTACGAGCTGCTGAAGCAGTACGATTCCCTCTCCGACGACGAGAAGCGGCACGTGCAGGCGTACGTTGCAGTGGATGCAGACGGCGGCACAGACACCCCCCACGGTGGCACAGACACC
>JAFQJX010000161.1 GCA_017397205.1 Clostridia bacterium
GAGGCCGAGGAGCGTGCAAAGGAAAGAGCTGAAATGGCTCCCTACATCGTTGGCTCCATCGACTAACCGAGCAAGCAAAAATCCCCCTGCGTGGCAGGGGGATTTTCTTTTTGATTTAATCCAGCTCTTTTATGCCTGTATACAGCTCATAGTAGCGGCCCTTGAGCGCGAGAAGCTGCTCGTGGGTGCCGCGCTCTAAAATGCGCCCCGCCTCAAGCACCATAATGGCGTTGGCGTTGCGGACGGTAGACAGGCGGTGTGCGATGACGAAGGTCGTTCGCGTTTTCATCAGGCGGTCCATTCCGTGCTCAATATGCCGCTCCGTCCTTGTGTCCACGGGACTGGTTGCCTCGTCCAGCACAAGAATCGGCGCGCGTGAAACGGCGGCACGAGCAATATTCAGCAGCTGCCGCTGTCCCTGAGACAGGTTGGCGCCGTCCTTTTCCAGAACCGTATTGTAGCCGTCTGCAAGACGCCCAATCATGGAATGAGCGGACGCCACCTTGGCGGCGGCAACCACCTCCTCGTCCGTGGCGTCGGGGCGACCGTAGCGGATATTCTCAAGGACTGTGCCTGTAAACAGGTGGGTATCCTGAAGCACCATAGCCACATTGGCGCGCAGGTCATCCATGCGATAATCGCGGATATCCACGCCGTCAATCGTGATGCTTCCCTCTTCAATATCGTAAAAGCGGTTGAGCAAATTGGTAATGGTGGTTTTCCCTGCCCCGGTAGAGCCAACAAAGGCAATTTTCTGCCCCGGCCTGGCATACAGGGAGAGATTTTTCAGCACCGTTTTCCCGGGCACGTAACCAAAGGTAACGTTTTCAAAGCGCACGTCCCCTTGAATATCCACCATGGGCAGCGCCCCCTCCTGATCTCTCGGCTCGGGGGGCTCATCCATCACGGCAAAGACTCTCTCCGCCCCTGCAAGGGCGGCAAACATGGTGGACATTTGCTGAGATAGCATATTAATGGGGCGTGAGAATTGACGGGAGGACTGTGCAAAAACGAACAGAGCGCCGGGCGCCATAGCGCCAAGACACATCATCACACCGCCAAGCCCTACCGTAATTCCGTAGGAAATCTGACTGGTGTTGCCCATAATGGGACCCATGACGCCGCCCCAGAACTGCGCCTTGAACTGCTTCTTTCGCATATCGTTATTGAGCGTCCCGAATTCTTCGTTGCAATCCTGCTCGTGACTGAACACCTTAACCACCTTGGCACCCGTCACGCTTTCCTCCACGTAGCCGTTGAGCGCACCGAGTGCCGCCTGCTGAGCGGTATAGTGCCTGGCGCTCAGCTTTCCGATTATGGCGCCTCCCTTTGCAAAGATGGGGATAAATACGACCGTGACAAGCGTCAGAATCCAGTTGGTGGTGAGCATAAAGATAAAGCTCCCCACCAGCGTGACAACGCCTGAAACAATGGAGGTAAGAGAATTGGAAAGCATTACGTCAATGTTATCCACGTCATTTGTAAAACGGGACATGACCTCACCCGTGGGATGACCGTCAAAATACCGCAGGGGCAGCTCCTGCATCTTATGGAACAGGTCGTTGCGGATATGACGGGTTGTTCCCTGAGAAATGCTTAGCATCAGGCGCGCCTGCAAGTAAGCAGACACGATATTCACAAGGTACACAAACACCAGAATGAGAATTGCCGCGGCTATGTAAGCCAGGACCTCGTTGTCAATCCACGCGGCAACAGGCGCCGTAAAGTGGGAAATGACCCTGTCCGCCAGCATCTCTATTTTGCTGGGAGAAACGGTCGCCTTGGGGTTGACCGCCAGGGTAAGTCTGTTAATCACGGGTGCCAGCATATAGGACGCAACGAGCGCCGTCACGGTTGTTAGCAGCATCAGGAGAAGCACCAGCGCCATACGCAGGCGGTAGGGCTTCATATAGGACGCGAGGCGCTTGATAATGGCGCCTGCATTCTTTGGCTTTCCTCCGTGAATGCGGGGACCTCCCCTGCCGGGAGGGCCTCCCGGTCCTGCCACGCGCCTCTGGGGTCCCTTCCCCGCGCTGCTGTAGCGTGCTCGGAGGGTTTCAAGATTTCTTGCCATCGTCTTCCCCTCCGCTCATTTGTGATTCGTAAATCTCCTGATATTCGGTGCAGGAGTCCATCAGCTCCCGGTGCTTGCCCATGCCGACAATTTGCCCCTCGTCCATCACGGCGATGCAATCCGCCTCCATCACGGAGGAGATGCGCTGCGCGATGATAATTTTCGTGGTATCACGAAGCTCCTCGGCAAGGGCGGTGCGAATTTGCCGCTCGGTGGCGGTATCCACGGCAGAGGTGCTGTCATCCAGAATCAACACCTTGGGATTCCTCAGTATGGCGCGCGCAAGACACAGCCGCTGCTTTTGTCCGCCCGACACGTTGGTGCCCCCCTGCTCTATCATATGGTCGTAGCCGTCCGCAAAGGAGGTAATGAATTTATCCGCCTGTGCCAGTCGGGCAGCACGGCGCACCTCCTCGTCCGTTGCATTCGGGTCGCCCCAGCGCAGGTTTTCTGCCACGGTCCCCGAAAACAGCGTGTTTTTCTGCAGCACCACACCCACCTGCTCCCGCAGATGCGCAAGAGAATACCGCTTGACGTTGATTGTGTCAATCAGCACCTCTCCCTCGTCGGGGTCATACAGTCTTGTAATCATGGAAACGAGGGTGGTCTTTCCGCAGCCCGTAGAGCCGATTATGCCGAGTGTGGTCCCTCTTGGAACGCTCAGGGAGATGCTTTTCAGAACCGACTCCTCGCTATCCTTATAATAACGGAAGGAAACGTCGCGGAATTCAATATCACCCCGCTCAACCGTCAGGGCGGGGTCTGCCATGCTGTCATCAATATCGGGCACCTCCTCCATCACCTGACGGATACGGCGGGCAGATGCCAGCGAACGGGAGGAGGTCATGAGCAGCATCGTCACCATCATCAGGGACATCAGAATCTGATTGACGTATGCGACGAAGGCGCTGAAATCGCCGACGGGCATTCCGTCAAAGAGCACGAATTTCCCCCCAAACCAAATGACGGCAACGGTGGTGGCGTACATGAAGAAGCTGAGAATGGGCTCCATGAAAATCATCACCTTCATGGCGGACATTCCCGCCTCCATCAGGTTGGTGTTCGCGCTGTTGAATTTCTTCTTTTCCTCTTCCTCGCGAACAAAGGATTTGACAACGCGCACGTTGGTAATATTCTCCTGAACGGTATTGTTCAGGTGGTCAATTCTCCCTTGCAGCTTCTGGAAGCGGCGGAAGCCAACGGCGATAATGCCGCCGATTGCGATCAGCATGCTCGGAATCGTCACCGCGAGCACGACAGCCAGCGGCGGCTTCAGAATGATGGTCATAATCAATGCGGCAATCAGCATTCCGGGGGAGCGGAGCGCCATACGCAACAGCATATTCACGAAATTCTGCACCTGCGTGACGTCGTTTGTCAGGCGGGTCACAAGTGAGCCCGTTGAAAACCTGTCAATATTCGCAAAGGAATACCTCTGCACCGCGGCGTAGGCATCTGCGCGCAAATCTGCGGCAAAATTGACAGACGCCTTTGCACCGAAATAAGCACCTCCAACGCCGCCCGCCATCATAAGAATCGCGCAGGCAATCATGGCAATCATAATCCAAAGACTGTTCCCCACGGTCAGGGTGCCTGCCGTTCCGCGGTTGATGACTACGGACAGCAGCTTCGGCATCACTACCTCGCCCACCACCTCTACAATCATGCAAAGAGGGCCGATGATAAAATACGGCAAATAGGGCTTTATGTATTTTGTCCAGCGCATACTGCCCCCTCCTCGCTCCGTTTGAGGTTTTCGTGCATCCGTCCGAAATAGCAGAGCAGCTGCTCCATTTCTGCATCCGTAAAACCCGAAAGCATCCCCTTGTCCACCGTATCCAGAATGGCGTGCGTTTGCTCTACCGCCGCCACCCCCTTTGGGGTCAGGACAATTTCGTACGCACGTCTGTCGCTTGAGCAGGGGGTGCGCTTCAGATACCCCTCCTCCTGTAACCGCTTGACGGCAACTGCCACAACGGCGGGGGTAATGTGCATTTGCTCCGCGATTTCCTTTTGTGACGCCGCCTCCTCCTTGAAATACAGGTATGCCAGCATACGGAGATTACTCCTGTGCATACCGAATACCGCGGTGCGGCGGTCGCAGGCGGCGCGGTGAAACCTGTCAAGGTGTATCATCTCCTCCACCACGCGGTGAAAGAGCGCTGTGTTTTTCTGAATCAAAACAGGGCCTCCTGAAAATAATTAGCATACTAATTATATGCCCGTCAGAAGACCCTGTCAAGCGCAAGCGCTTGCGTTCAAAATAAGTTTACATTCCCCGCCACCAGGCAGGCGGAACGGTCCCCGGAGGTTCCTTGTGAGGGGGGCGTTCCTGCTCCCGTTCGGGGAGTGCGCCCTCCCCGTCGCGTGTCTCCTCCTGCATCTCCGTATCACTCTCGCGGCTTGAGATGACCTCCTTTCCCATCAGATATTCAAGCGTATATTCCTCATCCGCCGGGTGAACGCCCTCGGGCACCTCGCGGTGTGGGAGCGTCAGGACATAGAACTCAATGCTGCTCTCGTTTTCGGCTGCACCCGTGCCCCATCCGTCCTCTAAATCAAAATGTGCAAGCATATGATTGTCGCATTCCTCCCTCGGCTGGGTGCCGCGCTTGAAATATCCGATTTCGCGGCGGTCGCCACGCAGCTCCGTTTTGCAGGCAGGAGTTGGCAAATGCCCCGAAGCTCGGCAGAAGGACGCCTCCACAACCCCCTCGGGTATCACGAAGCTGCGGGGTGAGCCCTCACCCTCCCCGAGGAACACCCCGTGCACTCTCTGCATCACGCGGTCCCAAAGGGACAGGTGCAGCCAGGAGCCGGCAGGCATTGCCTCTCCGTCGTCATAGCCGAGACGGATGGTCCCGACACAATAGGGCGTATAGCCGACAAACCATTTGTCCTTATCGCCGCCCGAGGTGCCCGTTTTCCCTGCGGTGTCCACCGTTTCCTTGAGCATGATGCGGCGCGCGGTGCCGCCGTCCACAACCCCCTCAAGCATTTTTGTCATGATGGCGGCGGTTTCCTCGCTCCAGACGCGCTCCTCCTCTCGCTCATTTGTAAGAAGCAGGTTTCCGCGGCTGTCATACACCGCAAGATAGGAGCGCGGCTTCTGGTAGACGCCGCCGTTTGCAAAGGTGCCAAACGCGGCTCCCATTTCTCTGAGCGTGGC
>JAFQJX010000162.1 GCA_017397205.1 Clostridia bacterium
CTCCTTCTTCGGGTGATGCTTTTGCTATTTCCTATCTTATCATAGGGAATTAGAAAATGCAAGCAGGAATTTTTGGGTCGGGCAGAGAGAGAGGGAGCGCGAGAGCGGGTGAGGGGCGCCTTTTCTTATGCACAAGGATGCAGAGCGGCACCCTGCGCGAAGCGCCTTTTCTCTTGCGGAGTGATGCGAGCGGCACCCTGCGCGAAGCGCCTTTTCTTTTGCGGAGTGATGCAGAACGGTGTCATACGCGAAGCGTGCGCGGGGCGCCCCGACGGGCGCGCGCGGGAAATCTCGCGTTTTTGCTTGACGGGAGGGGCAAAAGGTGGTAAAATACTACCAAAGGAGGTGAGAGCCGTGGCAACGATGGAGGACCTGAAAAGCACAGTCGGGCACAACATTACTGCCCTGCGTAAGCGGAGCGGAATGACCCAGGCGGAGCTTGCGGAGCAGCTGTGCTATTCCGACAAGGCAATTTCCAAATGGGAATGCGGCGATACCGCGCCCGATATTCTCGTTCTGACGCAGCTTGCCGAGCTGTTCGGCGTCTCCCTTGACTACCTCGTCTCTGACAACAGGGGCGGAAAGCTCCCCACCCTCACCCGTGACCGTCGCCGTATCCGCGCCGCCGTCACGCTCCTCAGCGCGCTCTGGGTCTGGCTCCTTGCCACTGTTGGCTTCGTAGGACTGATGGTGCTGGGGGAACACGTGCCCTTTGCTCTCACGGCACATCCGTGGCTTATGTTTGTGTACGCGGTACCGCTTTCCGCGCTCGTCATCTTTGTGTTTTGTTGCATCTGGCGCTGGCGTGCCATGGGCTACGTCTTTCTCAGCATTTTTCTTTGGGGCGCTCTTTTGTCCCTGTTCCTGTCGCTACTTCTGTTTTTCCCCGGCAGCACGGAGTGGCCCGTCTTTTTGCTTGGAGTGCCCTGCCAGGTGATTATTTGCCTGTGGCCCGCGCTTAAGAAAAAGAAAACGCCACGGTAACGCATTCTGCGTCAATAAAAAGGGCACCCCGCGGTGCCCTCGCTTTTTAAATATGAGGTACCCGCAGGGCGCGGGTGCGTTTTGTCAGAAGCCGCCCAAGCGGCGACATTTTTATATCCGAGAGGAAGCAAGCATGGGAAGACATTTTTTGGTCAACCAATCGCTCTCTTACGTCAAGAGCCCCTACGTTGAGAAAAATCCATTTCTTACGATGCAGGCGGAGGATACCCCCCTGCCGACCTACGAGGAGGCAAAGGGGCGTTTGCCCCGTCCCATCTGGGAGGGACACGAGGATGCTCTCGCCTGCTACGATAAGGCGTGGGAGATTGCCTTCCGCAATCTCAGGCGGCCCGTGGCTGAGGCGGGATTTGTTTCTAATTTCATAGACTCCGCCTTCAATGGGTATCTCTTTATGTGGGATTCCTCCTTTATCGTGATGTTTGGGCGGTACGGCTCGCGCGTGTTCAATTTCCAGAAGACCCTGGATAATTTCTATTCCCACCAGCACAAGGACGGCTTTATCTGCCGCGAAATTTGCGAGACGGAGCCGGGGGAGCAGTTCCAGCGCGACGACCCCGCCTCCACGGGGCCCAACATTCTGCCCTGGAGTGAGTGGGAATACTACTGCCTGACGGGAGACAAGGAGCGCCTTGAGCGCGTGTTTTATCCCCTGCTTGCCTACCATAAGTGGCTGCAGCTGCACCGCACCTGGCGCGACGGAAGCTACTGGGCGTGCGGTCTTGCCTCGGGCATGGACAACCAGCCCCGCGTGCAGGAGGGCTACAGCGACCATGCCTCCCACGGGCACAGCATCTGGCTGGATGCCTGTATTCAGATGGTCATCAGCGGGAAAATCCTTTTGGAGATGGGCAGGATTCTCGGTCACGGGGAGGACACCCTCTGGCTTGAGGAGGAGGTCACGCGCCTGACGGCGCTGATTAACGAAACAATGTGGAGCGAGGAGGACGGCTTCTACTACGATTTGTGGAGGACGGGGCTTTCCGGCGTCAAGTCCATTGGGGCGTATTGGTCCCTGCTTGCGGACATCGTGCCTCCCGCGCGTATTCCGCGCCTGATTGCACACCTGGAAAACCCGGGGGAATTCAAGCGGCCGCACCGTATCCCCTCTTTGTCCGCCGACCATCCCGCATATCGGGAGGAGGGCTGCTATTGGAGAGGGAGCGTCTGGGCACCCACCAACTATATGGTGCTGCGCGGCCTCGGGCGCGTTGGCTACGGCGAGCTTGCCTATGAGATTGGCTGTAATACGCTTGACAACGTGGTCAAGGTCTTTTTGTCAACGGGCACGCTCTGGGAGAATTATTCCTCGGAGCACGAAAAGCCGGGAGACCCCGCGCGACCCGATTTCGTTGGCTGGACGGGCCTGATTCCCATTGCCGTTCTGATTGAATACGTGCTTGGTATCGGCGCGGATGCAGACGCGCACGAAATTGTGTGGAACGTGCGCCGCACAGAGCGCCACGGCATTGAGAGATACCCCTTTGAGGAGGGGGAGGTGGACCTCGTTTGTGAGGCGCGTGCCGCAAGAGACGAGGAGCCCGTGATTTCCGTTCACAGCAAAAAGCCCGTGCGCGTCCGCGTGATATGGGACGGCGGCGAGAAGATAATTGAAAGCAAGTAATGAGAGAAAAGAGAGAGGATTCAATGAATCATTTTTGTTCCCTGTTCCTTGCGTGTCTTATGCTCCTGCTTTGCCTTGTGGGGTGCGGCGAGGAGACGCCCGAAAAGGAATACGCGGAGGGGCTCACCTACCGCAATTTGCCCGACGGCACCTGTGCCGTGCAGGATGCGGGGACCTTTGAGGGGGAGGTCTTGCGCCTGCCCGATAAATCCCCCGACGGCAAGAGCATTACGCAGATTGACGGCTATGCCTTTGAAAACAACGAAACGCTGACCGAGGTATATTTCCCATCCTCGCTCAAGGTGATCGGACCCTATGCCTTTGCGGGGTGCGCGGGGATTTCCTCCGTGACCTTGCCCGACGGGCTGACGGAAATCGGTATGTATGCCTTTTCCCGCTGCACCGAGCTGAATCAGATTTATCTCGGCTCCTCGCTGACGACGGTGGGGGACGGCGCCTTCAATGCCTGTAGCGGGCTGACCTACGCCTTCTGGCGCGGAGATGCGGCATCCTGGCGGCAGGTGGACGTGGGCAGCGGTAACAGCGCCGCAACCCTCGCGGGAGTCTTGCATTTTTACAGCGAAAAGGCACCGCGCGAGGACGGATTTTTCTGGTATTATCAAGGCGGAGCCATCCGCATTTGGGGGTAAGACATGAGCGCACCCTTGGAAATTGAGCGGAAATATCTTATTCGTATGCCCGACCCCGCCCACCTTGCAGATGCAGAGCGGTGGGACATCGTGCAGACCTACCTCGTCCCCGTCGGGGAGGAGGGGAGCCGCCGCGTGCGGCGCGCCGCAACGGGGGACACCGTGCGCTTTACGCATACGGCAAAGACCCGACTGACGCCCGTCACCTGCGTGGAGGAGGAGCGGACCCTGACGCTCCCTGAATACGAGGCATGCCTTGCCGAGGCGCGCCCCGACAGTCAGCCCGTCGTCAAAACCCGTTACCGCATTCCCCATAAGGGGCGCGTTCTTGAAATTGATATTTACCCATTCTGGCAGGATACCGCCGTGCTGGAGGTGGAGCTTACGGGAGAGGAGGAGCAGATTTCTCTGCCCGCCTGGATAAAGGTGCTCCGTGAGGTCACGGAGGAGCCGCTGTACAAGAACACCTCCATTGCCAAATGGCTGAAAAAATACCCCGGAGTGCCGCTGCCGACGGAGACGTGAGTATTATGCACCTGCGGTGCGTGCAACACTCGCGGAGCGAGATATAGCCCTTTGGGCGTGATATGCGGCTTTGGCGCCTGTGCGCAACAAAGCCACGTGATATGCCAACTGCGTTGGCGTGCAACACTCTCGGAGCGAGATATGGACGGCAGAGCCGTCGTGCAACACTCGCGTAGCGAGATATGCACCTGCGGTGCGTGCAACACTCGCGAAGCGAGATATGTCCTTCGGACGTGCAGCACTCGCTTTGTGAGATAGAGCCGACGGACGGAGTATGAAACAAAGAGAAAAGAGAGCAAAACGGTCAATTCCGTCATGCTCTCTCTTTTTTTGTGAGGTTTTTGCTGATGCAAAAGGGAAGTTGCTGCGCAGTGAAGCTTGTGCGGTGCGCGGGAGGAGGTTATTCTACGTTGACGCCGCGGGAGAACAGGTGACGGCCGAGGAAATAGAGGCCGACGGTGACGGCGGCGTAATAGGCGGCGGCGACCCAGATGAGCGTGTGAAAGATGCTGAGGGATGGGACGGTGCTCGTTACCAGAAGGGCGCGCATGGCGGGGGAAAAGACGGAGATGATGGCAATCAATGCGACAAGACCTATCTGAATGCCGAAGTAAATCAGACCGCCCCAGAGGAAGGAGAAGCCGACCTTGGCGCTCAGGCGGCGGTAGCCGAGCAGAATGCCGACGAAGCCCACCATAAGGATGGTGGCAAGCTCAAGGAGCACCAGCAGGACTACACCGAACAGAAAGCCCGTGACACTCGTGTCAATGGTTTGGGCAACGAGAGAAACAAGCGCGCGCAGACCCTCCATCCCTGCCTTGGTATACAGGGCAAGGAACAGGCACGCAACCAGGACAATGCCGCTGATTACCACCATTGCCATGGCGACCAGGGTCTTGGACAAAAACAGCTGACTGCGGCTGACGGGGAGGGTGTGAGTCAGGTAGGACTCGTCCCCGTAAAAATTGCGGCTGAAGCGCACCCAGTTGAGGGACAGGCAGTTGATGAGCGTGCTTACCACCATGGAGATGAGGGCGCCGCGAAAAATCTGAAAGAGGATTTCAACGAGGAGGGAGCCGCTGACCCACGTGCAAATGCGGCACAGGAGCGCCAGCACGAACGAGATGATATAAAAGACACAAATGCGCTTTTGCACGGCAAGCGCGTCATATTTTATCAGATGCTTCAGCATTTGAAGGTCCTCCTGAAAATCTCGTCCACCGAGGCGTTTTCCCGCGCGCGCAGGTCGTCCGTGTCCTCCACGAGGCGAATCTCGCCTCGGTCAAGGAAAATGACCTGGTCCAGAATGCGCTCAATGTCGGAAATGAGGTGGGTGGAAATCACGACGGTGGC
>JAFQJX010000163.1 GCA_017397205.1 Clostridia bacterium
CCGCTCTCCAGCGTGAACTCCATTAGAGAGGACACGTCCACAAGGGAGGCAATCTTTTGAAGCAGGGTTTTCAGCTGCTCGGGCGTCAGGACCGTGGGAGTGCCGCCGCCAATATAGACGGTGGCAATCTGCAGCCCCAGCTCCCTGATCACACCTACCATGCTCTCCAGGTCAACGTAAAGCTTCTCAAGATACTCCTCAACCAGGGAAAGCAGCTTGGAGGAGGTGTAGGAAACGAAGGAGCAGTAGGTACAGCGGGTGGGACAGAACGGAATGGATATGTAAATGCTGCATTGCCTTTCGGGCAGAGAGCGCGTCAGGGCGCGCTCCTTGTTGGCGACCGCTACGGCAAGCGCCGCCTTTTTGGGATTGAGAAAATACTCGTCCCGCAGAATACGGACGGAGCGGGTAATTCCGTTGCCCTTGTCAAGCAGCTCCATTGCCACCTTTGCAGGGCGCACGCCCGTCAGGATTCCCCACGGAGGAATATGGCGGAACATATCCTTGCCTGCCGCAAACATAGCGCGGCCGACGGCTATTTTTTTCAGGCGCTCAGGCACGAGGTCGCTGGAGGGGGCGACCACCACCTCGCTGCGGCTGACCTTGCCATACGCCTTGATTTCCACGGTGCTTTTCACGTTTCCGTTCTTATAAGAACGGACGTGAACGGTCACCCTGGGCGTCTCCTTGTCACGGACGGCTTCCTCGGAGAACTTGGCGCCGGGGAAAAAGACCATGCAGAGCGTCTGCACGTAATACTGATTGATATCGCCGTTGATGCGTAAAATCATTGTTTCCTCCTCGCAAGCTCTTTGGAATCCATCACGATTGTAACGGGGCCGTCACAGGTAACGGAAATCTGCATATCCGCCCCGAATACCCCCCGTCTCAACGGGGGAAATTTTCTCTCTCAGGTAACACACGAATTGCCCGTAAAGCTCCTCGGCAACGGGGGGCTTGGCAGATGCCAGATAATCGGGGCGGTTTCCGTGTGCGTAATTGGCTCCCAGCGTAAAATTGGATACCACGAGAGCCCCTCCGCCAATATCCTGACAGGAGAGGTTCATTTTCCCGTTTTCGTCCGAGAAAATCCTCAGCTTCGCTATTTTTTCACTCAGCAGCTTTGCCTCCTCGGGGCCGTCCCCCTCCATGACGCCGAGGAGAATCAACAGCCCCTCACCGCAGGCGCCGACGGAGGTACCCGCAACCGAGACCTCTGCTCTTTTGACACGTTGTAAGACGGCTCTCATATCAACTCCCCGAGCCGCGGTAAACGCTTTCCACGGAATCCAGCGTGCGCAGGCGCGAAATAATGCTCTCCACGTGGCTGACGTTCTTGCCGCCGATGGTCAGTTGAATCAGAGAATAGCCGTTGCCCACGTTCTGCTTGACGACAACGTTCAGAATGGAAACCTTCATGTCCGCCAGGGCGGTGGTAATCTCCGCCAGGGCGCCGATGCGGTCCAGGGCGCGGATGCTGAGCAGCGCCTCGTAAAGGTCCTTCCCTGCATCGTTATTTCCGCCCTCCCAATGCGCCTCTACCCAGCGGTCCAGGGCGTCGCCGCGTGCAAGAGATGAAACGACGTTGGGGCATTCCCGCTTGTGAATGGAAATGCCGAAGCCCTTGGTAATAAAGCCGATGACGCTGTCCCCGGGCAGGGGGTTGCAGCATTTTGCAAATTTGACCTCGCACCCTGGCTCTCCGTCCACCACGATTCCGCTTCCGCGCTTGACGCGGCGGTCGTTTTTGGTGGGCATAATGACGTCCTTCGCCCGTTGCGTTTCCTCGGTAGGTGCAGGAGGAGGACAAACTCTTGCAAATTCGTCCTGAATATGCTTGGTCAGGCGGGTAATCACCAGCCCGCCAAAGCCAATGGTGCTGTAAAAATCGTCAGCCCCACCGTTGATACCGACCGCCTGAGCGACCGCCTCGGCAACCTCGTCGCGCTGCTTTTCGGTAAAGGGTCTGCCGTAGCGCTTCAGCTCGCGCTCCAGCTCCTCCTTGCCGACCTCAATATTCTCCTCGCGGCGCTCGCGCTTGAACCAGGCGCGGATTTTGTTGCGCGCCTCGCCCGTTTTGACAATCTTAAGCCAATCACGGCTGGGTCCCTTTGAGGACTGCGACGTAATAATCTCGATTATATCACCGTTTTGCGGAGACTTATCGATAGGAACTATAACACCGTTTATCTTA
>JAFQJX010000164.1 GCA_017397205.1 Clostridia bacterium
GTTCCCCAGAATAAGGTCCCGCATCAGCGGGGCCTTGTTTTTTTGCGTTTTGTAGCCGCCATCTCCTTGCGACGTGCGCGCTTGCCCCCTCTATTTTGTAAATTTTTGTGGGGCAGGTTGCTTTTTGCCCGCGTATCACATATAATTGAATTTGTATATGGTGAAGTAAAAATACAGGAAAACCGCCCGCGTGCGAGAGAAACAGGACGTCAAGCGACAGGCACGGGGGTGGAGTATGACAAGCTATGCCATTCTGGGGGCGGGGCTTTCGGGCAGGGCCGCCTATGATTATCTGCTGGGGCAGGGGGAGCGCGGGATTTCCCTGTACGTGCCGCAAGAGGCGTGCCGTGAGGCGGAGGGCGCGTTTCCGCACGCCCACGTGCGCCCCTTTGGGGAGAAAATCGGGGAGGACGTCGTGGTGCGCTCCCCGGGCATCCGCCCCGACCACCCTGCGATCCTGGCGGCGCTCGCACGCGGCGCGCGCCTGACGCAGGAGGTGGAGCTGTTTCTCGACGCCTGTCCTGCGGACGTTTATGCCGTAACGGGCAGCGACGGAAAAACCACCACTGTGGCGCTGGCGTCCGAGCTGCTCCGCGAGATGGGCTACACCGTCTGGCTGGGGGGCAATATCGGGGTGCCGCTGCTTTCGCGGCTCGGGGAAATTGAGAGGCACCACCGCGTGGTGCTGGAGCTTTCCAGCTTTCAGCTCATGACCCTTTCGCCCCGCCTTGCGGCAGGGGCGGTCACAAATCTGACGGAAAATCACCTGAATTGGCACAGGGATATGGAGGAATACCGCCGCGCCAAGCGCAATATCCTCCCCTTTGCTGCGCGCCGTATTCAGCACGCCTCGTTGCCCATGGGGGTGGAATATCCCACCCTGACCTTTTCAGCGACGCAGGAGAGCGCAAGCTACGCGCTTCGTTACGGTTGGCTGTGCCACGGAGAGGCGCGGCTTGCAAGAGCGGCGCAGGTGCGCCTGCCCGGCAGATACAATCTTGAAAATATGCTGTGCGCCGCCGCCCTCACCGAGGCAACGGCAGACGCCCTCGGTACCGTAGCAGAGAGCTTTCGGGGGGTGCGGCACCGCATGGAGCATCTCGGGTGCTTTTTGGGACGGGAGGTTTACAATTCCTCCATTGACACGACCCCCAGCCGCACCGCCGCCACCCTGTCGGGCGTGACGGCACCTGCGACCGTCCTTGTGGGCGGCGCGGGCAAGCAGCTGGACAACGCCCCTCTGACGCGCGCGCTGATGGCGCACGCGCGCCGCGCCGTCTTTACGGGGCAAACGGGCGAGGAAATGCGGGAGCATCTTCTCTCACACCCCGACTATCGCGGCACCCCCACCGCTTATTTCGTTCCCGATTTTGACGGGGCGGTGCGGCTGGCATTTCGTATGACGCCCGTGGGAGAGTGGCTGATTCTCTCTCCCGCCGCCACCTCCTTTGACGCATTTTCCTCCTACGAGGAGCGCGGGGACGTCTTTTCGGAGCTGATCAAGCGCATCACACAGGAGCAAGAAACGCCGTAAGGCAGAAGGATAGAGTATGACACAGTTACAGGAGCTGACACAAAAGGCAGAGGCGGCGCTTGCCCCTCATTTCAGACGGGTGGACGCCATCGCCCGCTTCAATACGGAAAAGGTCATGGAGGCGTTCCGCGAGGAGCGCGTCAGCGAGGGAATGTTTGCCCCCTCGTCGGGCTACGGCTACGATGACCGCGGCAGGGAAACGCTGGACAGGATTTACGCCCGCGTATTCGGCGCGGAGGCGGCAATTGTCCGTCACTCCATCGCCTGCGGCACGCACGCCCTGACCATCGGGCTGTTTGCCCTGCTCAGACCTGGGGACGTCCTGCTTGCCGTGACGGGCAAGCCCTACGATACGCTGGACGAGGTCATTGGCGTGACGGGTATTCCCGGCTGCGGAAGCTTAAAGGACTTCGGCGTGGACTACGACGAGGTTGCCCTCCTCCCCGACGGTACCCCCGACTACGAGGGCATCGCACGGGCGCTTGATAAGCACGGCGGCCGCGTCAAGGTTGCCTTTATTCAGCGCTCCAAGGGCTATATGGACAGGCCTACCCTGACCGTTTCGCAAATCGGGGAAATGGCGGCGTTTATCAAGGCGCGCTCCTCCGCTCACGTGATGGTGGATAACTGCTACGGCGAGTTTACCGAGGAGCGGGAGCCCACCGAGGTGGGCGCAGACCTGATTGTCGGCTCTCTTATCAAAAACCCCGGCGGCGGCATTGCCGAAAGCGGCGGCTACCTCGCGGGTAAGCGCGAGCTGGTGGAGCTGTGCGGCTGGCGCCTGACCTCCCCCGGTGAGGGCACCGAGGTGGGTGCAACCCTGGGGCAGACCAAGCCCATGTACAAGGGACTGTTTTTTGCGCCGCACGTCGTGGCGCAGGCAATCAAAACCGCGCACTTTGCCGCCTATATTTTTGACGGGCTGGGCTACGGTACCGAGCCCGCGTGGGACACCCCCCGCTCGGATATCATTCAGGCGGTGCGCTGTGGCTCGGCAGACACGCTGGTGGCATTCTGCCGCGGCATTCAGGCGGGCTCACCCGTGGATTCCTTCGTGACCTGCGAGCCGTGGCAGATGCCCGGCTACACCGACCCCGTCGTCATGGCGGCGGGCACCTTTACGCAGGGCTCCTCTCTTGAGCTGTCGGCGGACGGACCCATCCGTCCCCCCTACCTTGCCTACCTGCAGGGAGGGCTGACCTACGAAAGCGGTGTGATCGGCGTTCTGAGCGCCGCCCAAGCCGTTCTGGAACAAACCAAAAAATAAGAGGACGATATGAAAAGATTTTTGTATGTTGCTGCCTGCCTTGTGCTGTGCCTTGTGATGCTGTGCGCCTGCGGGGACGATACCCCCAAGGGGTATGAGCTGGCAAGCGACCCCGAGAGGGACGGCTACTATCTGTACGTGCCCGATGGCTGGAGCTTCTCGCACGCAGACGGGGTGACGACGGCGTACCTTTCCTCCCTCAATACCGCCAACGTGACGGCGGCGTACGTGGATACCGATGCGGCAAGCGTCGCCGATTATTGGGTGACCTGCAAGGCGCGCCTGAGTGAGGACTTTGCGGATTTTGACCCCGTCAAGGACGTGGGGGACCATACCAACGTCGGAGAGGGAAGCTATATTGCCTACGAGGTGGAGTATACGGGCTCCCACGCGGGGCTGAAATACCGCTTCCATCAATATTTTGTGCTGTGCGGCACCCTGCCGCGTGATGGGCTGCTCGTCATCACCTATACGGGCGCGGACGAGAAAAACGAAATCAGCGGGCTGACGGACTTTTCCGCGACCTGGGACAGCGTCAAGGGAATGATGCAGCATCTCCGCTTCGGCACGGGTGTACAGGCACCCACCGAGGACCTGGGCATCGCAGACGAAGCAGCCCCCGAGGGCTTCAAGCGCGCCAACCGCTTTGAATATCTCGGCATGGACGTTTACGTACCCGAGGCGTGGAGAGTCACGCTCTCCGACGGCTATATCGGCGTGCAGATTGAGGAGGGTGCCACGCTCGGCGTGACCAATCTCAACCTCTCTGCGGGTGTTGGCGGCACGCGCACCTCGCTTGACGAGCGCATGGAGCACTACGGGCTGACCTATGATAACGGTCAGTATTTCACCCTCGTTGACTATTGGAATCTTCTCAAAAAGGAATACGCCGATTACTACGCGGACGGCACCTTCCAGGTGATGAGCGAGCCCGCCCTGAAGGGCGAGGAGGGCGCCTCCCCTGCCGAGCAGCTCGGCGAGTCCACCTATTACGCCTTCTCCTTTGTGGGCGTCAAATACGGAGTCAATTACCGCGTGACGCTTTTCGTCTATCGCGAAACGGGCACGCAGGATACCTTCCGCACCATGACCTATACCACCTACGGAGAGGACGCAGGCGCCCTGCACACGCGATATCTTGACACCGTCAAGCGGGTGCTTGAGGAGATTACCTACTGATGAAGGAACTATATCTTGACAACAGCGCGACAACGCCCATTTGCGAGGAGGCGCTTGCGCGCTATATTGAGGTGAGCCGCGGCGCCTGGGGCAACCCCTCCTCCCGTCACGGACGGGGCAAGGAGGCGGAGGACGTGCTGACGGACGCCCGCCGCGCGGTGCGCGAAGCGCTCGGTGCACGGGACGGGCAGGTGGTGTTCACCTCGGGCGGCACCGAGGCAAATAACCTGGCAATTACGGGGCGCCTCCTTGCCAAGCCCCGCTACAAGCGAATGGGCAAGCTACTCACCACCGAGGGGGAGCACGCCTCCGTTTCAGCTCCGCTTGAGGCGCTTCGCGCCGAGGGCGTGCGCGTTGTGGAGATTCCCACCCGAGGGGGAGAGATAGACCTTGCCCGTCTTGCAGAGGAAATGACGCCCGACGTGGTGCTGGTCAGCATGATGCTCGTCAACAACGAAAGCGGTGCCCTGTACGATATCGCCGCAGTATCCCGCCTGATGCGGGCAAAAAGCCCGGACGCTGTCTTGCACGTGGACGCCACGCAGGGCTTTCTTA
>JAFQJX010000165.1 GCA_017397205.1 Clostridia bacterium
GCAATTCTTGCACCGAGGCGAAACGCGTTTACGAAAAATTCTCGTTCATATATATCCGTCAACTCAGAACAACATTCATCCATTTTTTCCAACATGCCTTTTTGTTCATCTGTTAGGGTCAGATATAGGTTTTCGTGCTGGTTTGCAAAACATTTCATGAATTGTTTTGCTTCCTTGCTGACTTCATGGCGCTCATTGCCTGGACAAACGTTGCCGTACCATAGTTCTTCCAATATTTTGCTCATAATTTCCTCTCCTTTTATAAAAATCTTTTGTGATGTAAAATTATAATATCACAATTTGAGATAAAAGTCAATATCTCAAAACGAGATGTGCTAAAATGTTTTTATTAAGAGTAAGGAGAAGGGCATGCGTATCAGAAATTTAAGAGAAGATAACAATTTAACGCAGGAGGATGTTGCGGCGTATTTAAATGTAAAGCAAAATACCTACTGTCAATATGAAAATGGGCAGCGACAGCTTCCGCTTGAATGCCTGATTGCCCTCGCGAAATTTTACAAAACATCAACCGATTATATCTTAGGACTTACAGATAAAAAATAGCCCGACGGACAAGTTTGCTTTTTATAAAGCGCTTGAAAAGAGAATGAATGCTGTTATAGTTAGGTTGAACATCCTGAAAGGGGCATGCAGACAATGAATTTTGATACAGTACGGAAGAATTTAGAGGCGCTTGGATATGCCGTTTCGTGTTTTCAGACGGCAGAGGAGGCGGTTGCATATTTAGACGGGCAGATTGACGGGGTCACGGTTGGAATCGGCGGCTCCATGACGGTGGAGGAAATGGGGCTTTATTCCCGTCTTGCGTGTCACAATGACGTTTATTGGCATCAGCATCCGCCAAAGGGGAGCACGGGTCAGGAGATACGTGACGCGGCAAGCGCCGCTGAGGTCTACATATCCTCTGTCAACGCCCTTGCAAAGACGGGGGAGATTGTCAACATTGACGGAATGTGCAATCGCGTCGCCTCCGTTTTGTACGGACATGGGAGGGTGTATCTCGTTGTTGGAAAAAACAAGCTGGCAGAGGACTATGACAGCGCGGTGTGGCGCGCAAGGAACGTAGCCGCGCCGAAAAATGCCAGGCGCCTGGGCAGGAACACCCCCTGCGCTCAAAAGGCAGACCGCTGCTACAACTGTAAAAGCCCAGAGCGCATTTGCCGCGCTCTCACCGTTTTGTGGTCAAAGCCCATGGCGTCCTCTTATGAGGTCATCTTAATTGACGAGGAGCTTGGATACTAAGAGTCAGGCAGACAGAGTGCGCTCTGTCTGTCTTTTTCCGTCTTGCGGAAAAAGTCACACGAAAGCCCTTGCGCACGGGCTGTATTTTATTTATAATTATTATGTAATAGTATAAGTGTTGGGGAGGTGACGGTTTGGCATTTTCGCTCTCGGTACGGGATAAAATAACCCTTGACAATCTGCAGATGCAGGAGATGGAGCTTTCCTCTACCCTTGAGGCGCGCCTGTCTCACTTGTCTGATATGGCGCTCACTGCCGTTCTCTCCCTGCCGCCTGACACGCCTGTGCTTGATGCACTCCTCGCCGCCCGTAAAACGCTGTCGCTTCCCACGGGAAAGTACCGCCTGCACCGAGAGGTGCTTGATGCAAACAGGGCGCTCCTTGAGAGCATCACGGGACACCTTGCGCTCTCTGACGAGGCACTCTTTACCAAACAGCTTTGCAGGCACCTTGCCGCACGGGACAGGATGCCGACGCTTTCCGATTTTTTTCCTGCGGAAACGGGTGGCGGCCGCATTGCCTACGTTGGCAGCAGCTTTACCAACGACGCCTACAATCTGTTCAGCGAGAAGCTGGAAAGCCCCAGGGTGGTTTACTGCAAGGATTTTGAGGAGGCGTGCGGCGCCGTTACAGAGGGGGAGGCAGAGTATTGCATCTTGCCCTTCCGTGATGCGGCAGGCAGGCGCATACGCACCGCCGCTCAGCTGCTGGAGGTATATCACCTGACAGTCTGCGATGCTGTGGCAATCTATGACGGCGAGGACGAGGGCAGGGAATATGCCCTTTGCGGAAAGACCCCTCTGCCGCTTTACGGCAGCTATACGCTATGGCTTTCTCTTGCACAGGCGGAGGCAGAAGCCGTTTTGAGAGGGGCGCCCTACATGGGGCTTGCCCTGCAGGAGGCACATATTCAGGGCGATGCCAACCTCTCTTTTAACGGAGAGGGCGACCCCACACCTGTTTTACTCTGGTTATCCTTGTTTCATTCCCCTTATCGGGTGGAGGGACTTTATCATAATTCGGCAAAGGAGGTATGACGATGTACAGTTACACCTATACGACAAAGGGAGTTTGCTCCCGCAGAATTTTTATTGAGCTGGATGACGACGGAGTCATTCAGAGCGTCCGCTTTGACGGCGGCTGCTCAGGGAATACGCAGGGCGTGGCTGCGCTGGTGCGCGGCATGACTGCGGAGGAGGCGATTGAGCGCCTCAGCGGAATCCGTTGCGGTCCGCGCGCAACCTCTTGCCCCGATCAACTTTCCCTTGCGCTGACCGAGGCGCTTGCAAAAATTAACTGAATGAAGAATGCTTTTAGGAGGCAGGTATGATTAAATCTTATCGCGAGGAATACGAAAAATGGCTGAACTCCCCCGTTCTCACACAGGAGGAACGGGCTGAAATTGCCGCAATTGGCGAGGACGAGGACACCAAAAAGCTGCGGTTCGGACTGGAAATGAGCTTTGGCACCGCGGGCCTTCGCTCCACGATGGATATGGGTCCCGGCTGTATGAACGTCTACACCGTTGCACAGACCACCCAGGCACTTGCAGAATTAATTCTTGGACAGGGGGGCGCCGCGCGCGGCGTTGCCATTGCCTGCGATAGCCGTAACAACGCACAGCGCTTTGCGGAAACCGCCGCATCCGTGCTTGCGGCAAACGGCATCAAGGTTTATCTCTTTGACTCTCTGCGTCCTACCCCCGAGCTTTCCTTTGCGGTCATTGAACTGGGCTGTATTGCAGGCATCAATATCACCGCGTCGCACAATCCCAAGGAATACAACGGCTATAAGGCATACTGGGAGGACGGGGCACAGCTCAATCCCGACCAGGCGGCGACTGTTGCCGCCGCGCGCGAGAAGATTGACGTGCTGACGGGTGCGAAGAAAATGCCCCTGGACGACGCCATCTCGGCAGGACTTGTTGAAATTCTGGACGAGCGCTTTGACGAGCGGTATCTTCAGGCGGTTCTCGCAACGGTCATTCGCCCCGAGGTGATTCAGGGGGCGGCAGATACCCTCAAAATCGTTTATACCCCTCTGCACGGCGCGGGTCACCGCCTGGTGCCTGAGGTGCTCAGGCGCGCGGGCTTCCGCCATATTTATACCGTTGACGAGCAAATGAAAATTGACGGCAATTTCCCCACCGTCAAAAAGCCCAACCCCGAATACCGCGACGTCTTTGCTCTCGGTATTCAAATTGCCAACGAGGTTGGCTCCGACCTGGTGGTGGCGACCGACCCCGACTCCGACCGCGTCGGTGTCGTCGTGCGGAATGCCGAGGGAGAGTTTGACACCGTGACGGGCAACCAGATGGGCGCTCTGCTTCTTGATTATATCATTCGCGCACGCCGCGCGGCAGGCACCCTGACGGCAGACGACTATGCCGTCAAGAGCATCGTTTCCACGCCCCTCGCCGACAAGATTGCAAAGGTGCAGGGAGTCACCCTGTACAACGTCCTGACGGGATTTAAGTTTATCGGTGAGGTCATTTCGGGCTACGAGGCAAGAGGGCAGGCAGGGGACTACCTGCTTGGCTTTGAGGAATCCTACGGATACCTGACGGGCACCTATGCAAGAGATAAGGATGCCGTGGGTGCCACCCTTCTCATTTGCGAGATGACGGCGTATTACGCCGAGATGGGCAAAACCCTCTCTGATGCGCTTGCCGACCTGTATAACACCTACGGCGTGTACAGGGAGCATATGATTGACATTTATATGGAGGGGCTTGACGGAATCGCCCGTCGCCGCACCGTGATGGAGCAGCTTCGCAAGGCACCCCCCGCACAGCTGGGAGGCGCCTCTGTTGCGGAGGTAAGCGATTTCCTTGCAGGGGTCGCACGCGAGCTTGCTACGGGTAAGGAGACCCCCCTCACTCTGCCGAAGACGGATATGCTGATTTTCGCCCTTGAGGGCGGTGATAAGGTCATTATCCGTCCCTCCGGCACCGAGCCGAAAATCAAGATTTATTTCCATGCATCTGCCGCAACCTCCACCGAAGTGACGGCAAAGATTGACAGGTACGTTGCCGACGCCCGCCGTATGGCAGAGGTGTAAGCACTAACGGAAGGAACTACTTTGACAACAGGACAAGAAAACATCAGAAATTTCTCAATCGTTGCCCATATTGACCACGGAAAATCCACGCTGGCAGACCGCATTCTGGAGCATACCAGCACCGTTGCAAAGCGCGATATGGAGGAGCAGCTGCTTGACAGCATGGACCTGGAACGGGAGCGCGGCATTACCATTAAGGCACGCGCCGTCCGCCTGAATTATCGCGCCAAAAACGGAGAGGACTACGTGTTCAATCTCATTGACACCCCCGGCCACGTGGACTTTGGCTACGAGGTTTCTCGCTCGCTGCTTGCCTGCGAGGGGGCGCTCCTGATTGTGGACGCGACCCAGGGCGTTGAGGCGCAGACTCTTGCGAACGCCTATCTTGCTATTGACGCCAATCTGGAGATTTTGCCCGTCGTCAACAAAATTGACCTCCCGTCTGCAGACGTGGAGAGATGCCGCGGCGAAATTGAGGATATCATCGGTGTCCCCGCAGAGGATTGCCCTGCGGTTTCCGCAAAGACGGGGCTGAATATTGAGGACGTGCTGGAGCGCATCGTGACGGATATTCCTGCCCCCAAGGGCGACAGGAAAGCCCCCCTTAAGGCACTCATTTTTGATTCCTATTACGATTCCTATCTCGGCGTCGTCGTCAATATCCGCCTGTTTGACGGAAGCGTAAGACAGGGCGACCGCATCCGCCTGATGGCTACGGGCGCGGAGTACGAGGTGACAGAGGTAGGCACCATGAGTGCCTTTGGGCTGACAAAGCAAGAGGTGCTTCAGGCAGGTGAGGTTGGATATTTCACCGCCTCTATCAAGACGGTGGGAGATACCCGCGTGGGTGATACGGTCACGGGTGCGGCAAATCCCACCCCCGAGCCGTTGCCCGGCTTCTGCGACGTCCGCCCCATGGTCTATGCGGGCATCTATCCCGCAGACGGCGCAAGATACGGGGATTTGCGCGATGCGCTGGAGAAGCTTCAGCTCAACGACGCCTCCCTCGTCTTTGAGCCCGAAACCTCCGTGGCGCTCGGCTTTGGCTTCCGTTGCGGATTTTTGGGTCTTTTGCATATGGACGTCATTGAGGAGCGGCTTGAGAGAGAGTTCAATCTGGATTTGATTACCACCGCGCCCAGCGTTATCTATAAGCTCAAGCTGCGGGGCGGTGAGGAAAAATACATTGATAACCCCTCCAGCTATCCCGACAGCGCCGAGATTGAAACGGCGTATGAGCCGCTTGTCAAGGCAAGCATCATTACGCCCACGGAGTACGTCGGAGGGCTGATGGATTTGTGCCAGGACCGCCGCGGCGTATTCCTGGATATGAAA
This sequence comes from Clostridia bacterium, assembly GCA_017397205.1. GTDB lineage: Bacteria > Bacillota > Clostridia > Oscillospirales > CAG-272 > UBA1740. The sequence continues at coordinate 5,659 of JAFQJX010000165.1, forward strand.
TACATTGACCCCACCCGCGTGGAGCTGCATTATCATCTGCCCCTCAACGAAATTATCTACGATTTCTTTGACGTGCTGAAAAGCCGCAGCAAGGGATATGCCTCCCTGGACTATGA
>JAFQJX010000166.1 GCA_017397205.1 Clostridia bacterium
GGGACGTTGGCAAAGACCACCAGCTTGGCGCAGCCGATGGAGCCCTTGTCTGCGGTAAGCTCCGCCGTGCGGCGAATGGTGTGCCCCATCAGGCGAATGGCATCCATATTGATGCCCGCCTTGGTGCTTGCCACGTTGACGGAGGAGCAGACGGTATCCGTTTCGGTAAGTGCCTGGGGAATGGCGGCAATCAGGTTGGCGGCGGAGTTGCTCATTCCCTTTTGCACAAGGGCAGAAAAGCCGCCGATAAAGTTGATGCCAAGCGTATGCGCCGCCCGTTGCAGGGTGTGTGCGGCGCGCACGTAGCCCTCGGGGGAGAGATTTCCGCCCACAAGGGAGAGAGGCGTGACGGACACCCGCTTGTTGACAATCGGGATGCCGTAGGTCTTTTCAATATCCGCGCCGACCGAAACAAGGTGCTCCGCCGTGCGGGTAATTTTATCGTAAATTTTGTCACAGAGTCTGCCCGTATCCTCGCTGATGCAGTCCCACAGGGAAATGCCCATGGTAATGGTGCGGATATCGAGATTCTCCTGACGAATCATCTGGATTGTTTCCAGAATATCAGCCGTATTCAGCATGATGCTCACCTCTTAGATATGATGCATGGTATTGAAGATATCCTCGTGCATGGCGCGGATTTCCAGCCCGCGGGCGCGGCCCATGGCGGAAAGTCCGTCGGCAAGATCGGCAAAGGAGCCCTTCATTTTATCAATATCGGTCAACATAATCATGGCAAAAAATTCGCCAAGAACGCTCTGGGAAATGTCCTGAATATTGACGTCCCTCTCGGCACAGTAGGCGGAAACGGCGGCGATAATGCCCACGCTATCCCTGCCCGTTACGGTAATGACTGCTTTCACTGTTGTTCCCTCTCTTTTTTGTTTTCTTCTATTATACATTGTTTTGCCGGCTTTTGCAAGAAGGCGCGCATAAAAACAGTTTTTCTCGCATTTGCAAGAGAAAACGGGCGCCCACGGGGAAAAAACAAACATTTTTCACAAAAAGTTCTTGTAAAATCTTTTCACGCCACTATAATAATAATATACGTTTCTTTGTGAATACGGCACCGAAAGGAGCAAGCTATGAATACCATTCTTCGCCTGTTAGAGGAGGACGGACGCCTCACCCCCCAGCAGATTGCACTCATGTGCGACAAGGAGGAGGGCGATATCCGCCAGATGATTCTGGACGCGGAAAAGGAGGGGGTCATCCTCGGCTACAAGGCACTTGTGGACTGGGACAAGACCGACCGCGAGTACGTCAGCGCCCTGATTGAAATCAAAATCGCGCCCCAGCGGGACCGCGGCTTTGACCGCGTTGCGGAAAAGATTTATAGCTACTCCGAGGTGCAGAGCTTGTATCTGATGTCGGGGGGCTTTGACCTTGCCGTGCTGATTGAGGGCCGCACCATGAAGGAGGTTGCCTACTTTGTCGCACGCAAGCTGGCAACCCTGGAGGACGTCATCTCCACCGCCACCCATTTCGTGCTGCGTAAATACAAGGACAAGGGCGTGATTTACGGCCCCGCCGTCCTTGACGAACGGGGGAATCTCCTTTGAGCATGGATTACAGCAAGGTGCTGTCAAGGAGGGTCACGGAAATTGAGCCCTCGGGCATCCGTCGGTTTTTTGACCTGTTGGACAACCGCAAGGACGCCATCTCCCTGACCGTTGGACAGCCCGACTTTATCACCCCCTGGCACATTCGTGCCGCCGCGATTGAGAGCTTGGAGCAGGGCAAGACCTACTACACCTCCAACAGCGGCCTCACGGAGCTGCGCCGTGGCATCTCGCGCTACCTTGCGCGCCGCTTTGAGATGCACTATGACCCCCAGGACGAGATGCTCGTCACCGTCGGCGGCAGCGAGGCGATTGACCTTGCCATCCGCGGGCTTGTCAACCCGGGTGACGAGGTGATTATCCCCGCGCCCTGCTTCGTCTGCTACGAGCCGCTCGTGACGCTTTCGGGCGGTATTCCCGTCGTCATCAACACGCGCGAGGAGGATGAGTTCCGCCTGACGGCAAGCCAGGTGAAGGCAGCGCTCTCGGAGAAGACCAAGCTGCTGATTCTTCCCTTCCCCAACAATCCTACGGGCGCCGTGATGCGCCGCGAGGACCTCGCGGAAATCGCCGAGGTGCTTCGCCCCACGGACGTGATGGTGCTCTCCGACGAGATTTACGCCGAGCTGACCTACGGCGAGCGCCACGTGTCCATCTCCACCCTGCCCGATATGTGGGAGCGCACGGTGGTAGCAAGCGGCTTTTCCAAGGCGTACGCCATGACGGGCTGGCGCCTGGGCTATTTGTGCGGCCCCGCACCCGTGATTAAGGAAATATACAAGATACACCAATACGGCATTATGTGTGCCCCCACCACCGCGCAGTTTGGCGCCATTGAGGCAATCACCAATGGTGACGAGGACGTTCGCATGATGACGGAGGAATACGACCGCCGCCGCAAGTACATCGTCAAGCGCCTGCGCGCCCTGGGACTGCCCTGCTTTGAGCCAAGAGGTGCCTTCTACGTATTCCCCAATGTGTCGGGCTTCGGGCTGACGAGCGAGGAGTTCTGCCAGAAGCTGCTGGACGAATACGACGTCGCCATCGTTTCCGGCACCGCCTTTGGCAAGTGCGGCGAGGGCTTCGCCCGCATCTCCTACGCCTACTCCATTCAGCACATTGACAAGGCGCTGGAGCGCATCGGCAAAATGGTCGCCGAGCTGAAAAAATAACAATCATAAACGAAAGGTGCGTGACCGCGGTCACGTACCTTTTTCTTTTTACAAGTGATCAGCCGATATCGTGTGTCGGATTGGCACGGTATTTTTGTAATACAAAAGCGGCGGAACGAAGCCCGCCGCTCTTTCTAAAGTAATTAAATCTTTTGGAGTGCTTTTGCGATAGCTAATTAGAGATCAATGCTTCAAACGAGCAGTAATAAGTATTATCCACGGTTCCAATATTGCCCACTGCTCCATCTACTCCAGAATATCCAGCACATGCTCCAGGGTTGGCCTGATCGGTTCCTCCTGCAGAACCTGCAGAACCTGCAGAACCAATTTGTCCAGATTGTGAATACAATGATGCGGACGAGTAAATTATGGAAGAAATCGCGTCTCCGCTGTCACC
>JAFQJX010000167.1 GCA_017397205.1 Clostridia bacterium
CGCACCGCCGCCAGCACCATTGCCATGGCGTGCTCTGCCACGGCGTGGGGAGAATACGCGGGCACGCGCACCACGCTGATTTTGCCCTTGGCATACCGCACGTCCACGTTGTTGTACCCCGCGCACCTGAGTGCAATCACGCGCACTCCCAGCTCCACGAGGGCGTCTATCACGGCAGGGCCGATGCGGTCGTTGACGAACACGCATACGGCGTCACAGCCCCTTGCCAGTGCCACGGTATCCAGACTCAGGCGCCCGTCATAATAATGTAGCTCCATGCCCGCCGCCTCTGCGGCGGCGTCAAATGCCTCCCTGTCGTAGGGCTTGGCATCAAAAAATGCAACCTTCACGCTTTGCACTCCTTTTTCCTTAGTGTGTCCCGTTTCACCGCCGCAAGTCCCCTCCCGGTGCTTTTGACGGCGCGGAGCCGTAAAATTAAATGCTTTTGAGAAGCGGAGCAAGCTCCGAGAGGTGAGAAACGGTATAGGTGGCAGGGATACGGGGGTCGGGCACCTGCCCGCCGGGATTAAACCACACGGTGGGAATCCCCGCTCCGATACCGCCGAGAATATCCGAGGTCAAGCTGTCGCCGACAATCACGCTCTCGCCGCGCTTCTCCTCCCCGATTTCTGCAAAGACGGCGTCAAAAAACGCGGGGCTGGGCTTATTGTGCCCGACTGCCTGCGAGATAAACACGCCGCGAAAATACGGCAGAATCCCCGCGCTCGCAAGGCGCCCTGCCTGCACCCTGGCGGTGCCGTTTGACACAAGATACAGGTCATATTCGCGCGACAGCTCCCGAAGCATCTCCTCTGCGCCGTCCACAAAGATATGCCCGCTTGCAAGCTTACTCTCGTAGGTCTTGCGGGCAAGCGCAGGGGATGCGTCGGCACCGATGCGGTGGAACAGCTTTTCAAACCGCTCCGTGAGCAGGCGCTCCCTCGTCGTTTCCCCGCGCTCCAGTCGCTGCCACTCCGCGCGATTGATTTCGTGATACAAATCCAGGGTTTTTCCCGTCGGGGCAATCCCAAGCGCGGTGAGCATATCCGCCATTGCCAAGCGCTCCTGCGCGCGAAAATCGAAGATTGTGTCGTCCAGGTCTATCAATACTGTTGTTACCATACGCACTCCTTTTTTTCATCTTACCACACGCAGCCAAAAAATGCAATCCCGCCCGTCCGTTATAAAACGCGCCCCGGGCGAAAAACTAAAAAAGAGGGGCTCTCTTTCACAAAAAGACAAACATTGACATTTTTGTAGGAATATGGTAGAATACACTCAGTGTATTATGCGATTTTTTCCTGAAAGGAAAAAGGAGGAACAAATGCGGATACTTGTCACCGGGGTCAAGGGGCAGCTTGGCTACGACCTGATGCAGGAAATTGAGCGCCGCGGGCACACCCCCATCGGCGTTGACGTTGAAGAAATGGACATTACCGACCGCGCCTGCGTTGCCCGCGTGCTGGCTCGCGAGATGCCCGATGCGGTGATTCACTGTGCCGCGTGGACGGCGGTAGACGCCGCAGAGGACGAGGAAAACCGCAAAAAGGTGCGCCTCGTCAACGTGGAGGGCACCCGCAACGTCGCGGAGGAGGCCGCCGCCGTCGGTGCCAAGGTCCTGTATATTTCCACCGACTACGTCTTTGACGGCGAGGGCACCCGCCCGTGGGAGCCGGACGACGAGCGCCGCCCCCTGAACGTCTACGGGCAGAGCAAGTGCGACGGTGAAATCGCCACCGAAGCGGCAACCCCCCGTCACTTTATCGTGCGTACCTCCTGGGTGTTCGGTGCAAACGGCAAAAACTTTGTCAAAACCATGCTGGAGCTTGGAAAAACGCACCGTGAGCTTACCGTGGTGTGCGACCAGATCGGCAGCCCCACCTACACCTACGACCTCAGCCGTCTGCTGGTGGATCTTTTGGAAACGGACAAGTTCGGGCGCTATCACGCCACCAACGAGGGCGTTTGCTCCTGGCACGAGTTTGCCTCGGAGATTATCCGCCTTGCCGCTGCCAATAACCCCGTCTACGAGGGGGTCACGGTGACGCCCGTCACAAGTGACACCTACCCCGCCAAGGCAAAGCGCCCCCACAACAGCCGTATGAGCAAGGAAAAGCTCGTCCGCGAGGGCTTCACCCCCCTGCCCTCCTGGCAGGATGCGCTTGCGCGGTATCTTAACGAGCTTAACAGGCAAGCA
>JAFQJX010000168.1 GCA_017397205.1 Clostridia bacterium
CACAGGATATAAACCTCCTCCTTGCCAACAACTGTAATCATCCCATCCGTGAGATGCACACTCTTTTCGCCCGAGAGCTGTACAAAACCATCATGGGTGAAGATTCTCCCCGGACGATTGCCGAGCAACCCAGCGACGGCGTTGACCCCACCCTGTTTTCCGCCGACAGAACCTAAACGCTGAAAAGAGCCATACATCAGCAGCAATCAATCAGAGGGAGGGACAACAGATGGTAAAAATACATACACAAAAGGCGCTGTTCAAGTTTATAAACGTAATGAGTTTCCTTTTACTTGTCACGGGCATTTGTGGCGGGATGACGATAGATAAAAGTATGTTTTATATTCTTTTTATATCACTTGGGATGTCTGGTGTTTCTTGTTTGATTTTGATAAACAAAATTTAATACAATGAAAAAGAAATAAGGTTTGATTGCGCTTGCAAAAAAGCAACCATACCCTATGAAGATATTAAAGAAATATTCATCCAAAAGGAGTTCGTTGGAGGAATAACGGTCATATTCAATCTTGAAAAAGCGACCGACGGCCCTTGCATAGACTATAAGGATTATATGAAAAAATGCAAGTCTGAAAACATTAGAAACACTATCTTCCTGGCAGGACTTTGCAAAAAAGACATAGTAAGGTTATTAGAATATTGTCGCTGTGAAAAGAAGGGAGTTCACTTCTAAAGCATCCGCACCTATTCATTTACATCGCTCTGACGTTGTGTTTAAGAAACGCGGGCAAAATCATAGATTGTTGAATTTGACAAGCGATTGTGTTGCGTCGCAAAAAGAAAAGACTAACGGTTTTCGTTAGTCTTTTCTGTTGTGCAAAAGTATCTACTAAAGACGAAGCATTACACAATCGCGTTCGGGCTGACCTCTTCAATGACGACGGACCCTGCCAGCATTCCCATTTTGATTTTGGCAACGTAGCTTCTGTTCTGGGTGCCCGCAGGAATGGTAACGCCCTCAACCGAGCCGCCCTTGCCCGCGAAAATGAGCAGCTCGTGGCTCGCGCCGTCTGCGGAGAACGTCGCCGTCTCACCCAACTTGAGGGCTGCTACCTGCACGCCGTCCAGCTGACAAATCAGGCGCAGGGCAGCCCCTGCGAAGCTCTTTTGCCTTGTTACGGTAATCTGACGCGTCACGGAGGCAGCCGCCGCGTCCTGCGCCTCGCCCTGCACGGGAGCATCTGCCGTCATATAGGCAGGGTTCTCTTGCTGCTGCGCGCCCTGCGCGTTCTGCGCTGCCCACCTTGCAGAAAAGCCGTGCTTGACGCCCCAGGCAAGATACCACAGCGCCACCGCGCGAATGACAAGGTCAGCGGTGTAGGAAATGAGGAACACGTACTGTTCGCTTGTAAACAGGAACACGTAGTCAATCAGGAAGAAAACGGAATCCAGCGAAAAAAGAACGAGGGCGGCAATCATCCAGCCGGCTCTCTTTTTCCCCGAGAAAATCCAGCAGACAAGATACGGCACCACGGAGATGAGAGCAATCACCGCAAAGACGATATACAGCACGATTTCGCCCGTCTCGGCGTAAAGGACAAGACCGATTTCCGCCAGCAGCTGCGTAAAGTAGGAGGAAAACAAAAAGCGCGTTTCCAGGGCAATCGCAAATACGTTCACCGCCGAGAGAATGACGATGAGCAGCAGCATCAGGCGCGCCGTCCTGTATTTGGATTCGTTTTTGAGAGTTTCTACGTGGTTGTTCATAAAGCAAGCTCCTTACAGTGTAGTACCATTATTATACTCCCCTTCTCTTTTCCTGTCAAGCGCACACCGGGCAGAAGCACCGCCGGGCAAAAGCGAAAATGCATAAAAAAGAGCACGGCGCATTCGCCGTGCTCTTGTGCTTAAAAAATACTTGCGGAGAATTACTCCTCTGCCTCGTATGCTGCCTTTGCCACCTTGATTTCATTGTGCTCTGCAATGAACTCTGCAACGGTGGTAATCACCAGGATTGCGGCGAAGGGGGTCAGGAATACAAGCGCGAGGGGCATTCCAACCAGAGTCTCCATATTGGTTGCACCCAGCATGGTGGGAAGGAATACAATCAGGAGTCCGCTGACAACGATGGCAAGAATACGACCTGCAAGACGGGTCATCATCGCAAAGGAGGTCTCGGACTTGATGACCTTCTCTCCGGTGGTCTTCTTGCGGATGATTGCAGCAACAGCGGAAATCAGAACGATCAGCAAGGCGCCGACCCCCAGAAGGGAGAGCAGCTCCAGAATGCTGTTCTTGTTCAGACCTTCCTCGGTCACGATGCTGAGCAGCTGCTTGAGAGTGCCGTTGTACTTAATCTTAACCGCGCCGCTTTGTGCAAGGAACTGCATAACAGAGCCGAAGCCAACAACCGCATACGCCAGGTGCCAGATGGTGTTCAGGGACAGGCGGTACTTGCCCGTTGCAATCAGCCACAGGGGAACGAACACGAGTGCGCAGTAGATGAGGAACTTGAACAGCATCAGCTCGTTGGAAAATACCTCTGCAAAGCTGCTGATCTGAACTCGATAGTCAGTTGTGCTCCAGGTCCAGGTGGGCAGGAGCAGACGGATCAAACCTACGGGCAGAGCCGCGCTGATGCAAATGCCGTACAGCGCCTGGGTGAGGGGTGCCTTCTCAAAGAAGATGCCCCAGACAACCACGGCAATGACAGCGTACACAACGTAGGTCGTTACGTTGCCCTTAAACAGGGAGGACAGGGTGGTAGGAGGAGTTTGCTCCATCTTTGCGAGGATGCGGGCAACCACCAGAACGGCAGTCATCGCCACAGCAATGACAATGCTCTCCACCGTGAGAATCTTTTTGTTTTTCTTGGGCATCAGGGTAGCGATGCACAAAAGGATCACCGCAACAAGCGCAAAGCAAATCCAGTTGGTGATGTTATCCATGATAGGCAGTGCTTTGATTTGTTCAATGATAGCAGACATAATAGGACCCCTTTCCAAAAGATAGGATTTCATAATATGATATAATATAGTATCATAAAGAAAACAATTTGTCAACTGTTTTGTCAAGACAAATTTTGAATGGGCTTTTCCGGTGCCCCTTGCGCCTTACTGCACACCGAAGGTCAGCTGCCCGTACGTTGCCATGGGCCAGTAGTCCGTGGGGGTGTATTCCTCCATAGCGTCAACCGTCGCGCGAAGCTCCTCCATGACGGGGAGGACCCGTTCTTTATAGGCGATTGCGATGCTTTCAATATCTCCCTGCGTGGCGGCGGACGCCGTCTCTGCCTTGAGGTTATCCGTCAGGTCATACGCCCGCTCTGCAAGTCGGGACAGACGGGTGATAATCTCCTCCTCCATACGGCAGGAGATGCCCGGGGCAGCCGCGCGCTTTTCATTGACCGTATGACAAAGGTCGGTGATATAGGCGGTCACGGCAGGGATATATTCCTTGGTCGCCATGTGGGTCATGGTGCACGCCTCAATGTTGAGAATTTTCTCGTAATTCTCAAACAGCACCTCTCTGCGGGAGGTCAACTCGGAGACGCTCATCACCCCGTGCTCCTCAAAGAGCGCCACGTTCTTGGGGTGCGTCAGACGGGGGAAGACGTCCACGGCGGTGGGATAGCATTCCAGGCCGCGCCGCGCCGCCTCCTGCCTCCACTCCTCGGAGTAGCCGTTGCCGTTGAAGATAATCCGCTCGTGCTCGGCAAAGGTGCGGCGAATCAGGGCGCGAAGCGCCTCGTCAAAGCTCTCCGCCGCCTCCAGCTCGTCGGCAAACAGCCGCAAACTCTCAGCCACGGCGGTATTCAGCACGATGTTGGGCATCGCCACGTTCTGCGAGGAGCCCACCATGCGGAATTCAAACTTGTTCCCCGTAAAGGCAAAGGGCGAGGTGCGGTTTCTGTCCGTGGTGTCCTTTGCAAACAGGGGAATGGACGGGGTGTGCAGATTCATCACGCCGCGCTTCGCATCGCGGTGCGTCTCTCCCGCCACGATAGAGGCAACCACGGAGGACAGGTCGTCACCGATAAACATGGACACGATGGCAGGGGGTGCCTCGCCCGCGCCAAGTCGGTGGTCGTTGCTCGCGGATGCGACGGAAAGGCGGAGCAGGTCCTGATAATCGTCCACCGCCTTGATGACTGCGGCAAGGAACAGCAGGAACTGCGTGTTTTCGCTCGGGGTCTTTCCCGGCTTAAGCAGATTCTTGCCGCCGTCCGTGGAAATGGACCAGTTGTTGTGCTTGCCGCTTCCGTTCACCCCTGCAAAGGGCTTCTCGTGGAGCAGGCAGACAAGCCCGTGGCGCTCTGCCACGCGCTTCATGGTCACCATGGTGAGCAGATTCTGGTCAATGGCAAGGTTTGCCGTGGTAAATACGGGCGCAAGCTCGTGCTGTGACGGCGCAACCTCGTTGTGCTTGGTTTTGGAAAAGATGCCGAGATCCCACAGCTCCCTGTCAAGATCCTGCATAAATTGGCTGACCCTGGTCTTCAGGGGACCGAAATAGTGATCGTCCAGCTGCTGCCCCTTGGGCGCGGGTGCGCCAAAGAGCGTGCGCCCCGTATAAAGCAGGTCGGGGCGGCTGTCGTAATCCTTCCTGTCAATGAGGAAATATTCCTGCTCCGCGCCGACCGTCACGTTGACGCGCGCGGTTTCCTTGTCCCCGAACAGCCGAAGCACCCTCACCGCGTGACGGGAGAGGGCGTCCATAGAACGAATGAGCGGAGTCTTGGTGTCCAGCGCCTCGCCCGTATAGGAGCAGAAGGCGGTAGGTATGTAAAGGGTGCCCTCCTTGACGAACGCAAAGGAGGCAGGGTCCCAGGCGGTGTAGCCGCGCGCCTCAAAGGTGGCGCGGAGTCCCCCCGTCGGGAAGCTGGAGGCGTCGCTCTCGCCCTTAATCAGCTCCTTGCCCGAAAATTCCATCACGGCCTGACTGCGCGACACGGGAGACAGAAAGGCATCGTGCTTTTCTGCCGTCACGCCGGTGAGGGGCTGGAACCAGTGGGTATAATGGGTGGCGCCCATCTCAATCGCCCACTCCTTCATCGCGGATGCCACGACGTCTGCAATCGTGGGGTCAATTTCCGTGCCCGTCGCGACGGTCCGCATAATGGATGCGTAAACCTCCTCGGGCAGGCGCTCCTTCATCACCTCGTCGCCAAAGACGTGGCAGCCGAAGCGCTCGGGGCTGTAGTTTGCAGTTTCCATAAGACTCTCCTGAAATAAAATACTTGGGAAATCGGGTCAGAAGCCCGCTTGCCAGAGGGCGCGCAGAATCTGCTCCTCGGTTTTCCCCGCCTCGCGCCTTGCAAGAATAAACTCCCTGCGGCTTGCGGCAAAGTCCACCTCGCCCGCCTCCCTGGCTCTTTCAATGGCTTGCGCCGCAAGCGCCCCCGCATACCCGTGAGAAACGAGGTAGGCGTGGATTTTTCTGGGTCCCCAGCCCTTGCGGTTGGCGCACAGGACAACGGCTCGGTAGGCGCCCGACTCCTCGTCAAGATAGCCGCGCCGCTCCATTTCCTGTACAGCAAGCTCAGCGTGGTGCCGCAAAACGCCGCGGGAAAGCAGCTTTCGCATCAGCGTTTTCCGATTGGTATCGCCACGCTCTAAAATAGCAAGAGACCGACGGACGGCATCACGCTTGCCCGCCAGCTCCCTGATTTGTTCCACCGTTTCGGAGCAGACAACCTCCCCGACGGGGGGCAGGTCCAGCTGCTCAAAATCCTTTTGGGAGAGGACGTAAGAGCCAACCTCTCCGTCCTCGCCCGTGATATGTAGCGTCACGGCGCCCCTGCCGCCTTGCTTTACGGCACGGAGTACGCCCTCCTGCTCAAGATACATTCTTACTCGTCGTCCGGCAGGGTGAAGTCGCGGATATCAAATTCGTCGCCCTCGTCCAGGGTATAATCCTCACCCTTTCCGCCTCCCATCAGGGCGGCGCGCACCTGCTCCTCAATCCGCGCGCTGATGGCGGGATTGCTCTCAATGTATGCTCTTGCGTTGTCCTTGCCCTGTCCCAGGCGCGTGCCCTCGTAGGAGAAGAAGGAGCCGCTCTTTTCAATGATGCCGAAGGTGACTGCGGCGTCAAAGATTTCATTGGTTTTGGAAATGCCCTTGCCGTAGAGGATTTCAAACTCTGCCGTGCGGAAGGGGGGCGCCACCTTGTTCTTGACAATCTTGCACTTGACGCGGTTGCCGTATACCTCGGAGCCGTTTTTCAGCGGCTCACCCTTGCGGACCTCAATGCGGACGGAGGCATAGAACTTGAGCGCACGGCCGACGGGAGTCACATCGGGGTTTCCGTACATCACGCCCACCTTCTCACGAAGCTGGTTGATGAAAATCAGAACGCAGTTGGACTTGGCAATCGCACCGCTCAGCTTGCGGAGTGCCTGGCTCATCAGGCGCGCCTGCACGCCCACGTGGGACTGACCCATATCCCCGTCAATCTCCTGCTGAGGCACGAGCGCCGCAACGGAGTCCACGACGATGACGTCCACCGCCCCGGAGGTCACAAGACGCTCTGCAATCTCCAGCGCCTGCTCACCGCTGTCGGGCTGGGATACCAGCAGGTCGTTGATATTCACACCGAGATTTTTTGCATAGACGGGGTCCAGGGCGTGCTCTGCGTCAATGAACGCTGCCTCTCCGCCCAGCTTCTGCACCTCTGCCACGACGTGCAGCGCAACGGTGGTTTTACCGGAGGATTCGGGGCCGTAGATTTCTACGATTCTGCCGCGCGGAACGCCGCCGATGCCAAGCGCGATATCCAGCCCGATAGAGCCGGTGGAAATGGCGCTGACCTCCATACGGGTATTCTCGCCAAGGCGCATAATGGAGCCCTTGCCGCAATCCTTTTCAATACGGCTGATGACGCCCTCCAGCGCCGCCTTTTTGTCCTGCTGTGCAACCTGCTCGGTTGCCTTCTGAGTCGCTTTCTTTGCTGCCATTGTTTCGCTCCTTTTCTTTTGTTCACATACAGTATAAGGGAATAGATGTCCGAAAAAACGGACCCTATATTGATGTCAAAGCTTGATTTCCGTTGCACCCTCGGGACGGACGGAGAGCATCATCACGGCGCCCTCGCCGAATACGCTGTCCATCACGGCGCGGTACTCCTCGGCGTACTCCGTCTTGACAAACGCCTGAATGGTGCCTGCAAAGCCGCCGCCGTGAACACGCCAGGCGCAGCCCTTTCCCTGGAGCAGCCCCTCCGTCACGGCAAGCGCAAGGGACAGCCCCTGCTCGCCGACGTTCTTGACGGTAAAGACGTTTTGCAGATAGCGGAAGGAGGATGCCCCGGACTCCAGCACGAGAGAGAGGAAGGCATCAAAATCCTGCTCCTTGAGAGCCGCCACCTGCGCGCTCACGCGCTCGTTCTCGCGCAGGAAGTGCAGCGCGCGCAGAATAGCGCGGTCGCCAACCGCCTCACGCAGGACGGGAATAGAGGAAACGATATCGCTCTCCGTCAGCCCTCTCAGCACCTCGCGGCCAAAGAAGCTTGCCACCGCCTTCATCTCCTGGGGGACGGAGGCGTAATCCTCGTTGAGGTCGGCGTGGTTGCCGCCCGTATTCACGATGCAAAGCTTATAGCCCGCCTCTGCCATGGAAAAGGCAATAGGGGTAATCACGGGGTTTTTGGGGTCGGCAAAGTCAATGGAGAGGAAGCCGCCCACGGCGCACGCCATCTGGTCCATAAGCCCGCAGGGCTTGCCGAAGTACACGTTCTCGGCGTACTGCGCCATCTTGGCAATCTCCTCGTTCGGAACGGCTCCGCCGTTGTAAAGATGATTCATTATATTCCCGCACTGCACCTCAAATGCCGCAGAGGAGGAAATCCCCGAGCCCTTCAGCACCTCGGTGGTGGTGTAGGCGCAGAAGCCGCCGACGGCAAGTCCGTCCCTTGCAAAGGCGTTGCAGATGCCTGCCAGAAGCGCCTGCGAGGTAAAGGGCGTGAAGCGGGCGGGGTCGGCAATGTCGGCAAGCGCCACGACGTCCTCGGGATACCCCTCGGACTTGATTCTCACAAGCCCGTCGTCCGTTTTTGCCGCAACGGCAATAATGTCCCTGTCAATGGCACCTGCCAGCACGCGGCCGTGGTTGTGGTCGGTGTGGTTGCCGCTCAGCTCGCTTCTGCCGGGCACGGAAAACAGGCGAATCTCCCTGTCGGTGCCGTACAGCGCGCAGAATGCGTCAATGGCGGCAAGATACCGCTTTGCCTGTGCGGCGGGGTCTGCATACAGGTGGGCGTAGGCACCAAGGGCGCCTGCACGGATTTTCTCTTTGAGTTGATTTGCGTTCATGGGTGTACTCCGTTTATATGGTTTGTTGGTCTGTCAGAAATTTGAAAACGAGCGGCATCGCACGGTCTGCAAGCTCGGAGGCGGACAGCGTGCGCGCGCCCTCGTGGGCGGTAAGCCAATGCACGTCCTGCATCCGTCTGAAATAGGTCATCTGCCGCTTGGCGTACTGCGCGGTTGCAGTCGCAAGGCGCTCGGTTGCCTCGTCAAGCGAGCACTCTCCCGCAAGATACGGAAGCAGCTCCTTGTAGCCGATGGCGGCGGCTGCGGTGGCGTTGGTATCAAAAACGCCCGACGCTGAAAGTCGCCTGACCTCGTCTGCAAGCCCTGCCTGTAGCATATACCCGACGCGGGCGTTTATGCGTGCGCGAAGCAGGTCCCTGTCCTCGTAGCACAGCCCGATGACAAGGAGGTCCAGGTCTGGGTTGCTTTTGCTGGCGGCGCGGTCCAGCTCGGTTTTGGTTTTTCCCGTCAGGCGGTATACCTCCAGGGCACGCACCACTCTGCGGGTGTTGTTTTTGTGGGTTGCGGCGGCGGCATCGGGGTCAATTTCAAGAAGCTGCTGCCAGAGCGCCTCGCGCCCCTCCTCCGTCTCTGCCTCACGGTTGAGCCGCTCCCGCAGGGCGGGGTCGGCAGGGGGTGCTTCTCCCCCGTGGCGCAGGGTGCGGACGGCGTCCAGATACAGCCCCGTCCCTCCGCAGAAAACGGCAAGACGGCCGCGTCCGTTTACGTCGCGGAGCACCTGCATGGCACGCTCCGCCCAATCTGCCGCGCTGAACGGCTCGTGGGGGGAGGCGATATCAATCAGGTGATGCGGGCACTTCTCCCGCTCCTCCTCGGTTGGCTTGGCGGTGCCGATATCCATGCCCCGGTAAACCTGCATGGAGTCGCACGAGAGAATCTCGCCGCCCAGCCGACGGGCAAGCTCCAGCGCAAGGGCGCTTTTTCCCCCTGCGGTAGGTCCGACGACGGCGATTGCCTTGATCGGCATCATCTGACACCGTTGCGGGCAATAAATGCCGCAATCTCCTCTCCCGTTGGGAAGGCGGTAAAGGTGCCGGGACGCATCACGGTGATGGCGCCCGCCGTGTTTCCGTATTTGCAGGCGGCGGTCATATCGCCGCGCGTCCGCATATATTCCAGGGTCATTCCTGCCAGAAAGGCGTCGCCCACGCCCGCCGTATCCATCACCTTGACGGTGTAGGAGCCAACAACGTTGAAGTGGCGCCCGTCAAACAGGAAGGCGCCTCGGTCGGAGAGCTTGATGACGTAAAAGCGTGCCTTGACCAGCTTGGCAAGCTCGAGCGCCGCCTTCAGGCAGCTGTCGCTGCCGCTGGGACGGATGCCCGTATACACCTGGGTCTCCTGCTCGTTGAGGCAAAACACCTCCAGCTCAGGCAGCTCGGAAAGAGGAAACTCCACCCTTGCGGGGGTGGCATCCAGGAAAATGGGGAGGTGCCGCTCCTCCGCCAGGTGCGCGGCGGCGAGGACGGTTTCCTCGGGCAAATCCATCTGCAGGCAAACGGCATCGGGCGCCGTATCAAAGGCGGCGCGGAGATTGTCGGGGGTCAGGTTGAGGTTTGCCCCGGGATAGATGACGGTACGGGTATCCCCCGTGTCGTCCACCATCACGACGGAAAGCCCCGTCGGGGTGCGTCCGTCTGCAATAATGGGGGTGGTATCAATGCCCATCTGCTGATAGGTGGCGTGCAGGCGCTGTCCGTGAATGTCCTCCCCCAGGCGACAGCACAGCACCGCGCGGGCGCCCAGCTTGGCAAGCGCGGCGGCGCAGTTGGCACCCCTGCCGTCAGGCAACAGGGTGGTGCCGCCCCCCTCCGCAAGCAACGCTTCTCCGCGGACGGGGTGACGGGGCAGGCGCATCAGCATATCCATGTATGCGGCGCCAACGGTGAGTATTTTCGGCGTCATATCGTTCCTCAAGCAATTAAATCATTTGAATCAGGCGGCACTCTCCGCCAATTTCCTTGGCAACCGTGTATTCTCTTGAGCGGCAGGTGAGCAGGAAGGTCTGCATTCCGTTGCGCTCTGCCAGGGTCATGAACACCTTGAGCATGGAATAACAGCGGTCGTTGTCCTGGTGGGCAAAGCTTTCGTCAAAGCACAGGGGCGGCGTCTCGCGGTACAGCAGGCGCACCAGCGCCAGACGAAGCGTGATATAAGCAATCTCGCGCGTACCGCCCGAGAGAATATCCACGCTGCGCTCCTCTCCCTCGCTGTTGACCTGAAGCTCCAGAGCATCCGTGACGGTCATGGCGTCGTACTTGCCGCCCGTCATGACGTTCATCAGCTCCCTTGCATAGTGTGCAAGACGGGGCGACAGCTCGGCGCGGAGCCGGATATCGGCACCCGACAGGGCTGCGAGGGCAGTTTCAAGCGCGCGGTGGCGCTCGGTCAGACGGTCCAGCTCCTCACGGGTGCATGACAGCTGCTCGCTGAGCTCGGCAGGCACCTCCACCAGCTCCTTCATGGCGACCATTTCCGCCTCCAGAGCGGTCACGGTCTGTGCGAAGAAGGCGTACTGCTCCTCGTAGTAGGCAATGCCCTCCTCAATTTTTTCAGGGGTGGTCTCGGAAAGAGCGGCGCGCCGCTCCTCGCTCACGAGCGCGCGAACGTCCTCCTCGCGGTAGGCGGCAAGCGTCTGGGAAAATGCCTCAATTGCGGCATCCAGCGCCGCCTTGCGGTCGCACAGGGAGCGATAGGTGGCAATGACGTCCCGACAGGAGCCCTCAAACACGTCCAGAAACTCGTCCGCGCTTCCCGTAGGAGGCAGCGTCTTGCCCCAGCGCCCAAGCACCTCGTCCAGCACGTTGCGTGCAGAGAAGTAAGCGGCGCGGGTGCCGTCCGAGATGTCGCGGGCGGCGGCGAGGTCCTGCAGATGGGCGGCGGAGGCGTTGCGGCACTCCGTGACGTTTTTCATGCGGTAAATAAGGTCCTTGCCGCTTTCCGCGCCGTAGTCAAGGCAGAACTCTTTGACCGTTTCGTGACGGGAAACGGTGAGAAGCGTCATCACAAGTCCGCCGACGAAGGCGCCTCCCGTTGCAAAAATCCAAAGCCAGAACAGGGGGCCGCGGGTATCTGCGGTAAAGAAATGCACACCCCCCAGCACGGCAAGCAGAAGAAAGGCGCCGACAAGGGAAAGCGAAATGGAAAGGAACAGGCGGAATTTCCCCTGCAGGGCGGCGTGGCGTGCAAGCACGCGCTCCTCTCCGCCGTATTTGTCTGCGCGCTGGAGATTCTTGTGGGTCTCGCGCGTCACCACCTGCTTTGCCTCCAGCTCACGCAGGCGGCTCTCTGCCTCCTCGTGCCTGGTACGGGCGTCGGTGAACAGGCGGCGCTTGACGGACAGGTCGGCGGCGTACGCCTCGTCGGGGAAAAAGGAAACGTAGGTGTTGCTTTCGCGCCAGGTGCTTGCCTCCGCAGCAATATCCTGCGCCTGCACGCGCATGGCGGCAAGCTGCTCAAAGGAGGAAAGAATCTGGTGATTCTGGTAGCAGATGCGAAGCTCCTTCAGCCCGTCGCGGTAGCGCGCCGCCTCGTCGCGGCGGAGAATGGCATCGTCCAGCTCCTGCTTTTTCTGTATCAGGGTGCGCTGTCCCGTCACCGCCTGGGAAAGACGGGTGTACAGGGCGGTGGCGCGGTTGCGGACCTCCACCAGCTTGCCCTGCGTCTGGTCGGGGGAAAGCAGGCGGTCGCGCTCCTCCCCAAGCGCGGCAATGGCACGGGGAATGTTGACGCTCTCGTCTCCCGAGAACATCAGGTTTTCAATGGACTGTCGCATATCGGCGGCGTTTTCGGAGCCGTCACTGAGCTGCCCGAGAAAGGCAGTTGCCTCGTACAAGCTCTTGTCCACGCCGAGCAGGGTCTCCCCGGGCGAGGCAACGAGCGTCACGCGCTCGTCCGTTTCCAGGTCGTACATTTCACAGCTCTCAATATAAGACGCCGTGCTGCCGTTGCCCACGCGCTCCGTTTTACGGTCAATGCGGTAGCGCTTGCCGTCCTGGGTATGCAGGGTCATGGAGCCGTCAGCGGTGCCCGTCACCCAGTTGATGCGGCGCTCGCGCTCGCTGAGCACACCGCCCTCCTCTCCAAAGCCGTACAGCATATAGCGGATAAAGGCGGCGAGGGTGGATTTTCCCGTTTCGTTGGCGCCCTCAATGATGTTCACGCCCTGCGAAAAGGTTTCCTGATAGTTTCGAAGCAGCCCGAAGCTGCGAACGGTAATTTGCTCTAAAATCATGCTTTTTTCTTTCCCTCCTTGGCTTTTGCGTCCGTTGCGGAAAGGAATGCCACGGCGCGCTCAATGCTGTCCTTGGCGTCGTACCAGGGCTCCGCGTCATAGCGGTAATCAAACTTTTTGCAGAACCAGCTGACGTCCCCGCGAAGCTTGTCAAGATAGCGCTCCATTACGCCCTTGACGGCGCGGTAATAGGGGAGATACGCCTTTTTGCCGAGCTTGGTCCTGCCCGTCTCGCACAGGGCGCGGAAATGGGGCAGGCAGAAGCGGGGCTGTGCCTCCAGCTTGCCCGGAAAGGCGGGGTCGTGCGCAAACAAATGCACCACCGTTTCAATCATACGGGAGAGAGAGGCGTCAATACGTCCGCACAGGTAGCAGGAGCCCTCCAGCTCTCTCGCGCGCCTGACGTTCTTTTCCCCCGCCGCCCCAAGCGCGGGGTCGGCAAGCATTTCCTTGACGCTGTCAAGGTGCGACTCCAGCATCAGGGCAAGCGACAGGCGGTTCTGTCTGCCAATCATCTTGGTATAATGCCCGTGGCAGAAGCCCTCCTGATTGGTGCGGATGCGGATGGCGGGCTCCATCATGGACGCCCCCAGAATGAGGTCCAGCTCGTTCTCCTCCAGCTTGCGGTAAAGGGCGCAAATCGGGCATCCGTCCTGTTCGCCTGCCGCCGCGGCGTCAAACGCCTCGTTGACGGGTATGGTATAAATCTGCTCCATGTGCGCCTCCTTTACGTGTGCGGGGGTGCCTACGCGCCCCTGCGGATAATTATACAAATATATTCTATACGATATTTTGCACATTTGCAAGCCCTTTTTGTCTTCCTTCCCCGTTTTTCTCTCTTTTTCGCCCTCCGCACAAAGCCGCCGCCCCCCGAAAAAACGGGCACCCCCTCTGCGCCCCGCGCTCCCTCACCAAGCATTTGCGGCTCCTCCCCGTCCCCACGCCCGTCCAAAAAGCGCCCTTTTTCCCGCCTTTTTTCCTCCACCGCTGCCCCATTTTTGTCAAGGAGGAGCCGCAAACCTTGCCACTTTTCGGCATTCACCATCGCAATGCACCCCCCTCGCACCCGCGCACACCAGATGCAAAAACACAAGCCCGTGCGG
>JAFQJX010000169.1 GCA_017397205.1 Clostridia bacterium
GCTCACCCGCCTGTACGACCCCACGGAGGGGCGCATTCTGCTGGACGGGCATGACCTGCGCGAATACGACCCTAAGGAGCTTTGGCGGCTGTTCGGTGCGGTGTTCCAGGACTTTGGAAAATACGCGCTGACGGTTGAGGAAAATATCGCCCTCGGCAACACGGCATCCCCCGTTGACCTCGAGCGCGTGCGCGCAAGCGCAGAAATGGGCAACGCGGCAAGCTTTATTGAAAAGCTGCCAGCAAATTACGGCACCTCCCTGACCAAATACTTTGAGTACGATGCTACCGAGCTGTCTATTGGGCAATGGCAGAAGATTGCCATTTCCCGTGCCTTCTACTCCTCGTCCGATATTCTGATTCTGGACGAGCCCACCGCCTCGCTGGACGCGATTGCGGAGCAGGAAATCTTTGACCAATTCGCCGCGCTCGCAGACGGGCGCATGACGGTGCTTGTCTCTCACCGCCTTTCCAGCGCCGTGGATGCCGACCGCATTCTCGTCCTGGAGGAGGGGCGTCTCGTGGAGGAGGGCACCCACACCGCCCTGCTTGCAAGGGGCGGCACCTATCACCGCCTGTTTACCACGCAGGCAAAGAATTACCGCGCAGAGTGACAGCGTGCTTGCAGTAGCAGGCAAGCTACGCGCCGCTATCACCCTCTGTACTTCGCCCAAAACAAAAAAAGGAACAGACGCTGTCTGTTCCTTTTTTATAGACACGTATGTTTATCTGCCAAGACCTGCGGCGCCGACGATTCCTGCATCGTTGCCCATTTCGGCAATCTTGATGACCGTCTTGCGGGGGTTGTCACGGGTGTACTGCTCGCGGTCCACAATCTCCAGGAGGGGGTCCAGGAGGTAGTTCTTTTCGTTGCAGATGCCGCCACCGATGGACAAAACCTCGGGCTGGAAGATATTAATCATATTGGCGATGCCGCACGCAAGGTAGGAGATGTATTCGTCCACCACCTCTTTACCTGCCTTGTCACCCTTTTTCATGGCGTCAAATGCGGTGCGGGCGGAAACCTTGCCCGTCTCTCCGTATTCGTCCACCATTAAGCTGGGAATGCCCTTGAGCATCAGCTCCTGCACCTTTTCGCGGGTCATATTGGAAAGCCCCGTTGCGGAGGAGTAGGTCTCCCAGCAGCCGCGGCGACCGCAGCCGCACTGACGGCCGTTTTTCTCAATGACCGTGTGCCCCAGCTCGGCACCTGCGAAGTTGCAGCCGGAGAACACCTTTCCGTTCACGATAATACCGCCGCCGACACCCGTGCCGAGGGTAATCATAACGCTGCAAGCGGTGCCCTTGGCGCTGCCTGCCAGCGCCTCTGCGAGGGCTGCTGCATTGGCATCGTTTTCTACGTAAACCTCCTTGACGGGGAGGTACTTCTTGAAGGTCTCTGCCAGAGGGAAGTTTTCAAAGGGAAGGTTACAGGAATACTCAATGATGCCCGTCTCACGGTTGGCAATCCCGGGAGAGGCAATGCCTGCATAGGCAATGTCAGAGAGGGTCAGCCCCAGGTCGTCCATCAGGGCCTGGGATACCTTCGTCATATCTCGCACGATTGCCTCAGCCCCGCGGGAGGGAAGGGTAGGAGTGCTGCCCTTTTTGACAATCCTGTGGTTCTCGTCTACGATTCCGACGGCAATGTTGGTGCCGCCGAGGTCAACGCCAATGTAATACATAATGATATCTCCTTAGTTGGTACTAACACCTGCAATTATAATACAAAGGAGGGTGGCTGTCAAGAACATATGCTCCGAAAATGTCGCGCCGCTGACCTCGGCAATCACAAGGACGCACAGCCACGTACACGGGGCACGGAGAGAAAAACCGTACGTGGGGGTGACCAAAAGCCCGCAAAAGGGAGAGAAGGGTGGCATTTTAGCAAAAACGGGGTGTAGAAATTTTGCCGTTCTTTTTGTGTGAGATGCACAAAAGCCGTTTTTGAGACAAAAAATGCAAAGAATTGTTTACATATAGAAAAGAAGAAATTCAATAATGCTTTACAAGTCAAAGAAATCAGCAAACTGAAAACGAAGCCAAGACAAGGAAAAGCCAAGTAAATAAGCGATTTTTCAATTATTGACAGGTAAATAATATTTAACAAGGTAGAGAAATCACAAAGATGAAACCTCCAAACGGGGAGAA
>JAFQJX010000170.1 GCA_017397205.1 Clostridia bacterium
AAAGCTCCGCGGTGCTCACCCCATTATTGACGAATTTCTTCTGTAACGTCAGATGACCAAGCTGCACAGCACCTATGCCGTCGCTCTTACCGAGGTGGCGGACGCCCATGACCGCGTCGATACCGATTTAAAGCAGGCGCACACCTCTACGGGTCGCCTTTCCAGCGCTGACCCAAATCTCCAGAACATTCCCATTCGCACCCCACTCGGTCGGGAGCTTCGCCGCTATTTCATTCCAAGTGAGGGAATGGTGCTCGTAGACGCCGACTATTCTCAGATTGAGCTGCGGCTTCTCGCACACCTGTCGGGTGACAGCGAGATGCAGCGCGCATTTGCGTCGGGCGAGGATATCCACACGGCAACGGCGGCAACCGCATTCCGCATTCCGCGCGAGCAAATCACCCCCGACATCCGCAAGCGCGCAAAGGCAATCAATTTCGGTATCGTGTACGGCATCGGTGCCTATTCCCTGTCTCAGGACCTCGGCATTTCCGTCGCGGAGGCAAAGGCGTATATTGAGGCGTACATGCAAACCTATCCCGCCATCGGTGCCTATCTTGACAGGACGGTGGAGGACGCCACCGCCTGTGGCTATACCGAAACCCTGTACGGCCGCCGCCGCTATATTCCCGAGCTGAAGGCGGCAAACGGTATGGTCCGCGCAATGGGCCGCCGTATTGCCATGAACGCCCCCCTGCAGGGCGCCGCCGCCGACATTATGAAAATGGCAATGGTGCGCGTCTCACGCGCACTCAAAAAGGAATTGCCCTCGGCACACCTGCTGATGCAGGTGCACGACGAGCTGGTGCTGGAGTGTCCCCCCGAGGATGCCCCCCGTGCCGCCGCAATTCTCGCGCGTGAAATGGAGGGGGTTGACACCCTGTCCGTCCCCTTGACGGTGGACGTTGTGACGGGCGACACCTGGCTCAAATAACGCCTCCGCCACCGCCGCAAAGCAAATTCCAACAAGCCGAAGAGGGCAGAAAGCCGCGCTTTCTGCCCTCTTTTCTTTTCAAAACGCCGCTTTTGCGGCACAACGCCGTCAAAGGTGCTCGCTATCGTCCCTTAGGGGCGCTCCATCACAAGCCGCGTCAGCCCGTCTAAAAGATAGGGTGCATCCGGCTCTGCCCGCACCTCGTCCGGCAGAGAATTTGCCTGCATCAGGCGCTCCTGGCTGACGTGATAGCGCTTGCCGATGCTCCAGAGGGAGTCCCCCTCGCCGAGATACGCGGCAATCACAGCACCGCCCTCGTCGGGATAGGGACTGTCGGTATCAGCATGCCAGGAAACTACCCCACGACGGGAAACGGGACAGGTGCAAAGGACGCGCACGCACAGCTCTGCATCCACGCGAATGCCGTCCGTATCCAGGCGCCCGTGGCACCCCACGCAGCCGACGCTTGCCTCCAGCTGCGCCCCCTCGGGTAACTCCGTGCCCTGTGCAAGGCGCACCTGATAGGGCATCGTAAAGGTATGGCTGGTGTAGCCCTCCTCCCTTGTACCCAGAATGCAGGAGGCACGCACGTTGCCTGTTACAACGCTTTCCCCTCCGTGGCTCTCACAGTCCGTGACAAACGCCTCGCATCGCGTATCCACGAGGGGCATCTCGCCCCCAGCTCCAAGCTCACCCGTGGAAATGCCTCCGTCCACCGTAAAATTGCCCATTTTGACAAAGGGATAATGCCGCCCCTCCAGGCGCCCGTATTCCACCTCGCAGGGATATGTGAGCGAATACAGGTCCGCCGTCACGGACGCCTCTCTGTTTTCGCAAACGCACCCCCACAGGTCGCAAAGCAAATCAAAGGTCAGCCGACCCTCTCCCTCGCCCTCCGTCACCTGCGTGACGAGATTGCGGCAGGCGCCCTCCGCCATGCCCATGCCGAGGGGGGTCGCGCCGGGGCAGGAGAGAAACTCCTCAAGGGGGATTTTCGCCTTGACCCTGTACGGCTCTCCCTCCTCACGGGAAAGAAGCGCCGAAAGCCAGACCTCCCCTCGCAGGGTCACTCCGTCCTGCTCGGGGCGCACCTCGCGGACAAGCACCCGTCCGTCCCAG
Organism: Clostridia bacterium; assembly: GCA_017397205.1. Lineage (GTDB taxonomy): Bacteria > Bacillota > Clostridia > Oscillospirales > CAG-272 > UBA1740. The sequence continues at coordinate 2,054 of JAFQJX010000170.1, forward strand.
GAAAGTGGGGTGCTTTTCGGCTCCACCTTGACGCTTTCCGTCAGCGCCAGGTCGCGCGTTTCAAACGGGAAGGTCGCCCCGAGGGGCATCGTATGGGTCAGCACCTCAAGCGCCCCCTCGCCGCCGTCCGTGTCAAGGGAGGGCAGGTCCTTGCGCGTGCAGGCGCGCCAATTCAGAACGAGCATACTCTTGAGGGATACCCGCCGCGGTCCCGTAGGACGGCAGGAGGCGCTTTCCACCTGCACGCTTGCCTGCGCTGTTCCTCCCTCGCCGACGGGTAGCACACATTCAAAGGTCCCGTCCAGAGGGGCGGATACCAGCCGTCCGTCCTCCCCCTGATAAAGGAGGGCATAGCGGCACTCGCCGCCAACCTCCACGCCCTCTCCCCTTGCGTACATTCCCTGAATCGCGGCAGCGGTATCCAGCCGCACCACCCGCCGTACCTCGGGCATATAATCGGGCAGGGTATACTCCCCCATGCTTTCACACCGCATGCTTCCGCCCATATCCTTCTCAAGCTCTTGTTTCTCTTGCATACTCACCCCTCCGTGTGGCTTTTTGCTTCTATCTTATGCGCTACCCCCCGCAAATAGTCCAAGTCCGTTTTTTGTCTGTCCTGCACTCAAAATACGGCAAGGAGGAGCCGCAAAACACCGCCCGTTTTCTTTTTGCAAGCCGCACAGGAGTCGCCTTGCAAAACCAAAGCAAAAGAAAAAAGGGAAACGGCGCCGCCGTTTCCCTTTCAGGATATTATCAAAGCTTCAGAATGCCTGCCTTAGGCGTCACGTGGAAGAAATCAGCCAGAATCTTCAGCTGCTCGTCGGTGATGGTGTTCACGCGGGGCAGGTGGGCGGTCAGCATATAAATGGTCGCCGCCTTTTCCACGGTTTCCACAAGCCCGAACGCCTCGTCCAGGGACTTGCCCGCACCGTACAGCCCGTGAAGTGCCCAGACCACGCTGCGCGCCTCCTTCATGCAGGCGGCGGTTGCCTCACCGATTTCGTTGGTGCCGCACAGCATCCAGGGCAGCACCTCCACGCCGTCGGGGAATACCACCACGCACTCGGTGCTCATCTGCCAGAGGGTGTGGGTAAACTCCTTGGTGTCAAGGGTGTGAACGTAGGTCATCGCCAGCAGGTTGGTGGGGTGACAGTGCATCACCACGCGGTTGGCGGGGTCCACGGAAAGACGGGAGATATGGCTCATCAGGTGAGCGGGCAGCTCGCTTGTGAATCTGCCGCCGTCAGAGTAGCCCCAGAGCAGCTCTGCCGTGGTTCCGTCCTCGGCGATGCGAATGATACCGAGATTGTTCTCGGGGTCGTCCTCCACGTTCTTGAAATACTTGCCCGTGCCCGTCACGATAAAAATCTTACCAATCAGGGCGGTGGCGTCAAAGCCCGTGGGAATGGTGCGGATCACACACGCAAGGTCCAGATACTCGGCGACCTCCCCCTCGTCCAGGAGGTAGCTGATGTTACCGCCGTTGCGCTCGTCCCAGCCGAGGCGGTACATATTCGCGGTGGTCTTCTGCATCTCCCGAACAAAGGGAGCGGTCAGTATATTCTTCTTGTCCATTTCGTGCCTCACTTGGTTACGATATCAAAGGTTTCTTTTGCAATCATGTATTCCTCGTCCGTGGGAATCACAAGCACGCGCACGCGGGAATCGGCGGCGGTAATATCACCGAAGGTGCCGCGCTTCATGGAAGC
>JAFQJX010000171.1 GCA_017397205.1 Clostridia bacterium
AGTTTGCCGACGGCATAGAGAAGACCATTCAGTGGTACCTTGACAACAAGGAATGGTGGCAGGAGATTATCTCCGGCGAGTACCAGAATTACTACGAAAAAATGTACGGCAACCGCGCCTGACGGACACCCTGCGGCGTTGCCGCCTTTCTCGGAAATTCCATTTACAAAGGAACTGCCATGACTCACAAACCCTCCGTTTTATTAATTTCCCCCGACTATTTCAACTATGCACAAATGCTCAAGACGGCGTTTGCCGAAAAGGGCTATGAGGTGGATTGGTTCAGCGACCGCCAGGGCGGCGGCTTCTGGCACAAGGCGCTTCTGCGCCTGAACCGTCGGCTGGTGGCGGGGAAAATCAAAAAATACCTGAACGGCATTCTCTCGTTCTGCGAGGGGCGCACCTACGATTACGTGATTGTCATCAACGCCGAGGCAATTACGCCCGAGTTCGTACAGGCGCTCCGCGTGCAGCAGCCGTCCGCCCGCTTCGTGCTGTATACCTGGGACTCCGTTGCCAATTTGGAGATGCCCCTCAAGCTGGCGCCCTATTTTGACAAATGCTATTCCTTTGACAAAACGGATTGCGAGACCTATCCCGAATTTGAATTTCTGCCGCTCTTTTACTGTGACCTTGAGAGCCGCGAAAAGTACGAGCGCGCCCCCCGTGCCTACGATTACGTGTGCATTGCCACCATCAAGCCGGGGAAAATCCGCGCCATCAGGCAGGTGTGTGACGAGCTTGCCGCGCATTACGGAAGAGGATACGTTTACCTGTTCCTCCAGAGCCGCCTCGTGTACCTGTATTACAAGCTGAAATACCGCAAGGAATTCAAGGGCACCAAGATGTCCATGTTCCGTTACAAACGCCTTTCCAACAGGGAATGTGACGAAATCAGCTTGCAGGCGGGCATCGTCGTGGACGTTTCCATGCGTCACCAGAACGGGCTGACCATGCGTACCTTTGAGACGCTGGCGCGCGGACAGCGCCTCTTGACCTCCAACGGCGAGATTGCCTCCTACGATATCTGCGACCCCGCCCTGGTTTACATATACGACGGCGAGAAGCCCCTCGACTTTTCCTCTCCCTTTTTTGACGAAAACGGCACTCTCCCCTATAACAGCGCCATAGAAAAATACGCGGTGACAGAGTGGATTGACCACCTCACCTCCATAGGAGTCATGCAGTGAAAATTCTCGTAACAGGAGCCAACGGCTACATTGGGCACAAGGTCATTTGTGAGCTTTTGAAGCACCCCGTCACGGTGGTGGCGGTGGATATCAAGGGCGACCACGTGCATCCCGACGCGCAGTTCATTCAGGCAGATATTTTTGAGGAGCGCCCCGATTGGTATACCTATCTCGGCTCCCCCGACGTCTGTCTGCACCTCGCATGGCGCGAGGGCTTTAATCACAAATCCCCCCGTCATATGGGGGACCTGTCCTCTCATTACCGCTTCCTCACCGCCATGATGGACGGGGGGGTGCCCCAGCTTGCCGTCATGGGCACCATGCACGAGGTGGGCTATCACGAGGGTGCCATTGACGAGAACACCCCCTGCAACCCCATCTCCCTGTACGGCATCAGCAAGAATGCCCTGCGGCAGTCCGTGCTTGCCTACGCAAGGGAAAAGGGCACGCTCTGCCAGTGGCTGCGCGCCTTCTATATCTACGGCGACGACCTGTTCGGGAGCTCCATCTTCTGCAAGCTCCGTCAGGCGGCGGCAGAGGGCAAGGAGACCTTCCCCTTTACCACGGGCAAGAATAAATTTGACTTTATCCACGAGCGCGACCTTGCGGCAGGCATCGTTGCCACCGTTCTCCAGCG
>JAFQJX010000172.1 GCA_017397205.1 Clostridia bacterium
CCATTCCAAGTGCGGAAAAGAGGTCCAGCTGTCCCGTCACGTTGGTATGAGCGCGGGACACGGCGCGCGTTATCACGTCCTCGTATACGGCAAGCAGACGGGAGCGGTACACACCAAAGGCGTCAAAGCAGCCGCACTTGATCATTGCCTCAATCTGGCGGCGGTTGACCTCGCCACGGGATGCCATACGGTCAATAAAATCCTCAAAGGAGCGGAACTGTCCGTTTTTACGCTCGTCAAGCAAGCCCTCAATAAACTGCCGCCCGACGTTCTTAATGGCGAGGAAGCCGTAACGCACGGTGCCCTCCCCTGCGGTAAACCCAAGGGTACTCTCATTGATGCTGGGAGGCAGCACCCTGACGTCAAACTGAGACGGGTCGCAGGCGGAGCCGCAGGACATAATCGCCGCAAGATATTCCGCGGGAAAATGTGTCTTGAGATACGCCGTGCGATAGGAAATCATTGCATAGGCGGTTGCGTGACTCTTGTTAAAGGCGTAACTTGCGAAGCTCTCCATATCTGCAAATATTTTCTCCGCAACCGTGGAAGAAATACCGCGCTCCGCGCATCCTGCAATAAAATTGCTCTTTTCTGCCGCCATTACGTCCGCTTTTTTCTTGGACATTGCGCGGCGCACTAGGTCTGCACGGGCAAAGGAATACCCTGCCAGGGAGCGGAAAATCTGCATGACCTGCTCCTGGTACACGATACAGCCGTAGGTGTTGTCAAGAATGGGCGCCAAAAGGGGCGTGTCGTAGGTGGCACTCTCTATCCCGTGCTTACGGGCAATAAAGGTGTCAATGGAGTCCATAGGACCCGGGCGGTACAGGGCAATCGTTGCAATAATATCCTCAAAGCAGGAGGGCTTCATTTCAGAGAGCACGCGGCGGATGCCCTGCGACTCAAGCTGAAAAACTGCCTCCGTCTTACCCTGTGAAATGGCGCGGTAGGTGGCGGGGTCGTCAAAGGGAATGCGCGTGAGGTCAAACTCAGGCATACTCTCGCGGATCGCCGTCTGCGCCTTTTCCATCACGGTCAGGTAGCGAAGCCCGAGGAAGTCAAACTTGATCAGACCGAGCGAAGCAACCGTATCCATATCGTACTGTGTCACGACAACGTCGCCGTTCACAGCAAGCGGCACGTAATGGGAAACGGGCATCTCCGTAATCACAACGCCTGCCGCGTGAGTGGAGGCGTGGCGCGGCATCCCCTCAACAGAGCGCGAGAGGTCCATCAGGCGGCGTACCTCCTCATCCTCCTCGTACTTTGCCTTGAGCTCCTTCATGCCGAGCGCCTCGTCAAGAGTGGCGTGCATAGGAATCATTTTGGCAACGGCGTCCACCGTCGCATACGGAATGTCAAGGGCACGCCCGACGTCGCGGACGGCGGCACGCGCCGCAAGGGTCCCGAAGGTAATGATTTGCGCGACGTGATCGTCGCCGTAACGCTCCCTGACGTATGCAATGGCGCGGTCGCGGTTTTCATAGCAGAAGTCAATATCAAAGTCAGGCATGGAAAGCCGCTCGGGGTTGAGAAAGCGCTCAAAGAGCAAATCGTAGCGAATGCTGTCCACGTCCGTAATTCCGACGCAGTACGCTACAAGACTCCCTGCCCCGCTTCCGCGCCCTGGTCCGACGGCAATTCCGTGGGTCTTGGAATAGGTAACAAAGTCGCGCACAATCAGAAAATATGCGGAAAAGCCCATCTTGTCAATGACGTCAAGCTCGTAGCGGATGCGGCTCTCGTACTCCTCGCGAGAGTTGCGGTCAAAGGTGATATGCCCTCCGTCCGAAAGTCTATGAAAGCCCTCAAATGCGTACTTTTCAAGCGTTTCCCGATGGCTGAGCCCCGGCTCTGTCGGACAGGTGGGAAGCTTGTACTCCCCGAAGACAAAGTCAAACTGACAGCGGTCTGCTATTTTCTGCGTATTGGCGCAGGCATCGGGATAGGCGCTGAACAGCTGCTCCATTTCCTCGGTGCTCTTGTAATAGAACTCGTCCGTTTCAAAGCCGATCGGGCGGCCGTCCGTCAGCACCTTGTTGGTCTGAATGCACATCAGCACCGCCTGCATTTCGCTGTCGCGGCGACGCAGATAATGCACGTCGTTTGTTGCTACGAGGGGGATTCCCGTTTCTCGGGAAATCGCCGCAAGAGAGGAGCAAACGCGCTTTTCGTCAGCCAGACCGTGGTCCTGAAGCTCAAGATAAAAGTGCCCCTCGCCAAAGAGCGCTTGCATCTCACAGGCGCGCGTCTTAGCGCGCTCATAGTCCCCTGCCAGAATGTGCTGCGGAATTTCCCCCGCAATACAGGCAGACAGGGCAATCAGCCCCTCGTGATGCTTGGAAAGCAGCGCCCAGTCAACACGGGGCTTCATATAAAATCCGTCCGTAAAGGAACGGGAAACAAGCTGAATCAGATTCCGGTAGCCAACCTCGTTCTCTACAAGCAGAACAAGGTGCTCCCCTGACAGGTCGGCGCGCCCCTCCTTATGCTCCATACCGCGGGCGGCGACGTAGACCTCACAGCCGATAATAGGCTTGACCCCCTCCGCCTGACAGGCACGCCAGAACTCCACGGCGCCGTAAAGCACGCCGTGGTCCGTGATAGCAACTGCCGTGTGCCCCATGCTTTTCGCCATCTTGGGGATATCCCCGATGCGACAGGCACCGTCCAGCAAGCTGTATTCGCTGTGCAAATGCAGGTGAGTGAAGTTTCCCATAATCCTTACAGTTTTTTGTCCTTTATGATGCTCATCATTTTGGTGATTCGGTGATTGAGCCCCGATTTCGTGACGTGCGGCACCATGATTGCCGCGAGCTGTGAAAGCGAATATTCAGGGTATTCAAGAAGCAAAAGCGCGGTTGCCTTCAGCTCCTCGTCAAACAGGGAGAGCTTGTCCTCCCGTTGCAGGCGGCGCAGATGCTCCAGGAGCTTGGACTTGCTGTCCGTGCTGCGCCTCAGGTTACGGATCGTACAGTTGTTCTGCCTGTTCGTCTGGTTGCTGATATCTCTTTTAATATACTCGTCCTGATAGGCAAAATACACGTCCTTGAGCCCGAGCAGTCCAAAGAAATCTCCCACCTGCTCACGGGAGCGGTAATACAAGAGCTCCCTGCCGGCACGCACCGCGGTATGCGGCGGATAAAAGACCTCCTCAAAAAGCGCCGCGAGCGACCGCGCTCGGACAGGAGGCAAAAAATCAAGCCGCAGCTGCTTCTCAGGTGCCGCGGGGTAGCCACAGGAGAGGAAGATGCCGCGCAAGAGATACGTGCGGCACTCTTTACAGCGCATTCCTTTCAAAACATTTTGATAGTCTTTTTCAATTTCCGAGAGATATTCTGCGGCAGATTTAGAAGAAAAGAGAACGGTGACGGCACCGCCTGCTCCTCGTCTTGGCACAACACGGGGCTCAAGGTGATACACCGCCTGAGTCAATTTCAGAAAATACGGAACGACCTCCTCGCCCGACAGTCGAACTGAAATTTCCGTCTCACGTGCTGTTGCCGCTGTGAGCAGAAAGCCCATCAGGAGTGCCTTGCGACAGCAGGGCTGTCTGGGTAGGTCAACACAGAGCTGCGCCTTGATTTCACTGCCGTAAGACATGAGATACCTCCTTTTATTCTTCAATCAACTCGGTTTTGAGTAAGATGCCGCTCCTCTGATAGACGGCCTTTTGAATATGCCCAATGAGGTCGCGTACGTTCTTGGCGCTTGCGCCTCCTAAATTCACGATAAACCCCGCGTGCTTCTCCGAAACGGCGGCGCCTCCAATCCGATAGCCAGAAAGCCCCGCCTCCTGAATCAATCGTCCTGCATACGCCCCAGCCGGACGGCGGAAGACGCTTCCCGCGCTTGGATATTCAAGCGGCTGTGACGCTTCCCTTTTGCGTCCTACCCGGTCCATATGGCTACGGACAAGGTCGGTGCGGCTGTTGGCAAGGCGGAGAGACACTCCCGTAACAACGAGGGGGTCATGCTGAAAGACGCTCTCCCGATACCCGAACAGGCAAGCGTCAAAGCCAAGCACGCTGTGCCTATCCAGGACGGGGTCGTAGACGTTCACCGCCTGTACGAGGTCACAAATCCGCGTCCCGAAAGCGCCCGCATTCATCACGCAAGCGCCACCCAAGGTTCCTGGGATTCCCCACAGGTTTTCAAGCCCACCCAGCCCGCGCGCGGCACACTCCTCCGTGAGCGCCGCAAGGGAGATACCGCATTCCGCCTCGGCATGACAGCCGCAAAAGCGCACGCGGTTGCATCCCTCGGTCATAATCCACGCGCCCGCATAGCCCTCGTCACGCGCGAGGAGATTGCTTCCCCTCCCAATCACGCGCCACGGAATTCCAAAAAGGTGGCAGACGCGGAGAGTCTTTACAAGGGCGGGAATGCTTTGCGGATACAGCACGTATGCAATCGGGCCGCCAATTTCAAAGGTGGTCAGCTTGCTTGCGGGATATTCCTCCAGAAGATACAGGCCCCGAATTGCGCCAAGGGCTGTGAGAAATTCATCCATTTGTCCCCCCTCCTATCTGCTAAAAACTATGAGGAGGAACGGTTGATTAGACTACGGTAGCTCGCTTTTTTCGCTCAGCATATCAAGTGCGGCGCGGCGCTGCGCCTCAGTAACTTGAATACCGCCGAGAATACGGGAAAGCTCGTCAATACGCCCGTCGCGGTCCAGCTTGGAAAGCGTCGTGACGGTGCGGCCCTCCGCTTCATGCTTGGCAATCAGATAATGCACGTCAGCAAGCGATGCAATCTGCGCCGAATGCGTCACGCAGAAAATCTGCGAGGTGCGCGAAAGCTCCAGCAGCTTCATGCCGATTTTTCGCGCGGTTTTCCCCGAAACGCCCGTATCAATTTCATCAAATATCATTGCCTTTGAGCCGTCCTCGGACCTCTCCACGCATTTGAGCGCCAGCATCATACGCGCAAGCTCGCCGCCCGATGCGACGCGTGCAAGAGAGTGCATCTGCTCTCCCTCGTTTGCGGAAATAAGAAAGTCCACGGTATCAAAGCCGCGTGCGTCAAGCACGTATTCCCCCGCCTCGTTCCTGCTTTCAAGAACGCTGACGGAGAAGGTCACCTTAGGCATATCAAGAAACACAAGCGTCTGAATCACCTGTTCTGCAAGTGCCTCACCGGCTCTGATACGCTCCGCGTGGAGCTCGCGTGCGACGGTTACCGCCCTTTGCGTGACTTCCCCGAGCTCGTCCTTAAGCTGAGCAAGGCGCTCGTCGGCGTTCTGCATACGCTCAAGCCGCGCGGCAATTTCCTCGCGGTAAGCAAGGATTTCGTCCACCGATGAGCCGTATTTCTTTTTCAGCTTTGCAATCGCAGCAAGGCGGGATTCAATTTTATCAATGAGTGCCGTGGGGTCGCCGTCATCCTGCTGTGCAAGGTCACAGGCACGCTCAGCGATATCCTCAAGCCGCCACATGCACTCACGCAGCTCCTTTGCCCACTCCTCCGCCTCGGGCACCACGTCTGCCAGACCCTCCAGCGCCTGTGCGGAGCGGTCAAGGAGCATCGTGGCATTTCCTTTCTCTGCGCCCTTGAGCGCACGGTAGGCAAAGTCTGCCTGCTTGTAAATGCGCTCGTGATTCTTGATGCGCTTTTCCTGCTCCTCAAGGACCTCGTCCTCTCCGCTTTTCAGGTGCAGGGCATCAATGTCTGCCAGCTGATAGGTGAGCATCTCAATCGTGCGGACGCGCTCCTGCTCACTGCGGCTGATTTCATCAATCTGCGCCCTCAGTCCAAGATAGTCCGCATAATGCCTTGCATACTCCTC
>JAFQJX010000173.1 GCA_017397205.1 Clostridia bacterium
AATATCTATTAAATATTTTGAAATTTCCTTAAGCGCGGTCAAGGTAATCGGGCGTCCGTTTGCCTTAATCTTTCCCTTTCCGTCCGACGTGATATGCCTTTCAATCAGGAGGTGCCCCTCCCCATCGGGGGCAATCTCCGCAAGAGCAAGCGCCTCCGTAGCAGCAGGAGAAAGGTCCCCGAAGATGCCCCAGACGGACGCGCTCTCCTCGCCTGTACGAATGAAACTTTTATCTGCCTTTGTGCCTGTCAGGAGCCCGATGCTGTCAATCAGGATGGATTTTCCCGCACCCGTCTGACCCGTCAAAGCCGTCAGCCCTTGAGAGAAATCCACCTCAAGCTCCTTAATCAGCGCAATGTTCTGAATGTTGAGTGTCAGCAGCATATCACAAGGTATGAATCATATTCCGCAGGGTTTCTGCAAGCAGGGCGGCGGCGCGCTCATCTCTTGCAACGGCCATAATGGTATCATCCCCCGCCACACAGCCGAGAATGTTTTCAAGCTTCATGGAATCAAGGCAGGCGGCAACCGCCTGTGCCATGCCTGAATAGGTGTGAATGACGAGAATATTAAGCGATACCTCCACGCGGACAATGGACTCCGTCACGGCGCTGTTGAACTTGGGAATTGGCTGCTCCTGCCGTACCGCCCTTTCGTAGCGGTAGATTCCCCGTCCAGTCATGCTCTTGACAAGCTTCAGCTCGCGAATATCGCGGGAAATGGTTGCCTGCGTTGCGCGGAAGCCCGCCTGATTGAGCAGGTCAAGCAGCTGCTCCTGCGTTTCCACGTCGCTCCGAGCAATGATGCTCAGAATGGCTTCCTGTCGTTTGTTTTTCATCTTACACCTCAATCCTTTGCTTCTGCAAGGTCCATTTTTTGGCGCAGGGTCGTCATGGTGGAAAGTGCGCCGAAGGACAAAAGACGCAGGACATCCTCTCTGCGCGTGATTCTGACGGAATCCCCAACGGCAACCTCGTAGCGGTTGCGACCGTCTACGCTTGCAAGCAACACCTCGCCCTTGGCGGACGTGTTGGTAATTTCAACGGTATTTTCACCGCCAAGCACCATGGGGCGGTTGAAGAAGGTATGCGGACATACGGGCGTCACGCAAAAGGCATCCAGATTCGGGTCAAGCATCGGACCGCCAGCCGAAAAGGAATACGCCGTTGAGCCGGAGGGCGTTGCAACGAGAATCCCGTCGCCGCGGTAGCGGATGGTGGTGCCGTTTGTGTGCGTCAGGGTCATATCGGCAATTCCAAAGCTGGTGCCGTGAGATACGAATACCTCGTTGACGGCAGGGCGCTCACAAACCTCAACCTCTCCGTTCTTATGTATCACCTCAAGCCGAAGCGTAATCCGCCTGGTTTCAAGGCAACTTCCGTCTACAAGACGGGAAAGCGGAGAAAGGTCGGCTGCCTCTACCTCTGCAAGATAGCCAAGACGCCCAAGATTGACACCGCACAGGGGCAAGCCGTGCTTCATTGCACCGACGGCGGCATCCAGGACGGAGCCGTCTCCGCCAATGACAACGAGCGCGTCAAAGGGGGCGTCCGCCTCCGAGACTGCTGCGTCAAGGGTTTTCCCCTCAGGCAGCACCCGTGCAAAGGCACCCCGCGCCTCAAGATAGGCGCAAACGGAGGAGGAAACCTCCTGCGCGGGGTCCTTTTGAACATTCGGTATAATCAGAAAACGTTTCATACTATCGCCTTTCTGCGTTTACTTTTTCAGGTGAATCAGATATTCCGTATTGCCGTCCCCACCCAATATGGGGGACTCAATCGTGGCGCACACGGTCAGCCCCAGCCCCTCGGCACACGCGACAACCTTGTCAATTGCGCTCTTGCGCGCCCTCGGGTCCCTGACAATTCCGCCGCCACCGAGGTGAGCGCGCCCCACCTCAAACTGCGGCTTGATCAGCGTTATAATATCCCCCGACGCCACAACGTCAGCGAGTGCGGGTAAAATCAGGGTCTGGGAAATAAAGGAAACGTCCATGACGGCAAGGGTGATTTCTTCGTCAAAGCTATCTCGGGTGAGATAGCGGGCGTTGGTATTTTCGCGGCTGACGACGCGCGGGTCCTCTCTGAGTCGCACGTGAAGCTGACCGCTTCCGTTTTCAACGGCGTACACCCGTGCCGCGCCCCTTTGAAGCAGGCAGTCGGTAAAGCCGCCGCTGGAGGCGCCGACGTCAAGGCAAATCCTGTCGCACACGTTGACGGAAAACTGCGACAGCGCCGCCTCAAGCTTATAGCCGCCGCGACCGACGTAGCGACAGCCCGTCGTATCAACCGAAACGTCGCTTCCCTCCTCTACCTCCTGCGAGGGCTTGCGGCAAACCCTGCCGCAAAGGGTCACAGCCCCCTCCTTAATCAGGCGCTGTGCGAGCGTACGGCTTTCGGCGAGACCCTTTTCATACAGATACAGGTCAAGTCTCATTTGGTGCGCCCGAGAAGCATCTCGGCAAGTGCGGCCAGACATCCGTCGGCATCCATGCCGCCCAGCGCCTGAATTGCCTTTTGCGTGCGCACGCTTGCTTCTGCGCGTGCCTCGTCAGCCGTCATAAAGGTCAGGTAGGTGGTTTTTCCGTTTCTTGAATCACTCCCGACGGGCTTACCGATAGCATCCGTGCCGTATACGTCAAGCAGGTCGTCGACAATCTGAAAAGCCATTCCGACCTCGGTCGCGTACGTCATTGCGGCGTCCCACGCCTCCCCCTCAAAGACCCCTGCGGCGATACAGCCAAGACCTGCTGCCGCGCGCATAAGCGCGCAGGTTTTTCCGTCGTGAATACGGCAAAGGGTTTCGCGAGAAACCGTGGTGTTCTCTGCCAGAAGGTCAAGCACCTGACCGCCAATCATTCCGTTGCACCCCGCCGCGTGGGAAAGCAGGCGCGTTGCACGCACAATCTGCTCGGGCGTTGCGGGCGCGTCCGCAAGAACACCGAAGGCAAGCGTCAGAAGTCCGTCACCTGCCAGAACGGCATTTGCCTCCCCGTACATTTTATGACAGGTGGGCTTGCCGCGTCGGTAATCGTCGTCGTCCATGCAGGGCAAATCGTCATGAATTAAGGAGTAGGTATGCACCATTTCAAGCGCCGCACCGAACGGGAGAGCAATCTCCTCGCTCCCGCCCAGCATTGCGGCAAATTTCATGGTGAGATACGGGCGGATTCTCTTGCCGCCGCCCATCGTGCTGTATTCCATTGCCTCCCAGACCTGTCGGGGAATGCGGCCGTCAGGACAAAGAGCATCCGCAAGATACTTGTCCACGCGACCTGCAAAGAGGCGCAGGTCCTGCTTCAGGTTTTCGTGTGTCATTGAAATTCCTCCCCCGTCAGGGCGGTGATTTTCTTTTCGGCGGTTGCAAGCTTCTCCGAGCAGTACCTCACAAGGGCAATCGCCTTTTCGTATTCCGCAAGGCACTCCTCAAGCGGAGCGTTGCCGTTTTCCAGCTTTTTGATAATTTCGTCAAGCGCAAGGATTGCGCTCTCAAAGGTCATTTCTTCCATGTGATTCTCCCGTCTCACCCGTCTGGGCGGTAATAGAGGTAATGCTGGCACCAAGGGTGCCGTCCTTCAGTTGAATTGAAACGCGCTCGCCAACCGTTACTTTGGCAACCGTGGTCACAGGGGCGCCTGCTGCGTCCGACACAACGGCAAAGCCGCGATGCAAAACTCCGAGAGGATTGAGCGCAGAAAGCTTTTCTGCCCTGACGGAGAGGGCGTGCTGAGAGGAGGCAATCCGCTCCTTGCCCAGTCCGACAAGCCGCTCCTCCAGCTGACCAAGCCGCAGCACGTGCGGAGTCAGCATTCTCACGGGATTTGTAAGAATCCCTGCGTCCTTGAGCGCGTTCAATCGCGTGCGCGCAACGCCCACGCGCGAGGCAAGCGCCTTTTTCGCCCTGCCCAGGTAGGTAACGAGAAGCGCGCTGACGTCCTGCACGTCAGGCACGGCAAGCTCCGCGGCAGCAGAGGGTGTTGGTGCGCGCAAATCTGCGACAAAGTCGCAAATGGTAAAATCCGTTTCATGCCCAACGGCAGAAATGACCGGGATTTCACAGGCGGCAATTTCCCTTGCAAGCCCCTCGTCGTTAAAGCACCAGAGGTCCTCAATGGAGCCGCCACCGCGCCCGATGATGATAACGTCGGGAGGATTTGCTTCAAAATAGCGAATGCCGCGCACCAAGCTCGCGGGGGCATCTACCCCCTGCACCAGCGAGGGATACAGCACCACCTCCGCAAGCGGAAAGCGCCTGCCCAAAATGTTGAGCATATCCTGCACCGCGGCACCCGAGGGGGAGGTCACAAGACCTATTTTGCGAGGAAACAGGGGGATTTTCTTCTTTCTCGCCTCGTCAAACAGCCCTTCCTCGGCAAGCTTCTTTTTCAGCGCCTCAAAGGCGATATGCAAGGAACCGAGGCCGTCCGAGTCCATTTGACTCACGTATAGCTGATACTGACCCGTAGCGCTATAAACGCCAACGCTCCCCCGCGCAAACAGCTTCATGCCGTCGGCAGGTGCAAACTTCAGCTTTTGAGCGGCTGAACGGAACATCACGCACCGTATGACTCCCCCCTCGTCCTTGAGTGAAAAGTATAAATGTCCGCTTGGATGCCGCTTGAAATTTGAAACCTCGCCGCACACGCGGATATCCGAGAGAATCTCGTCCTGCTGCATCAAATCGTGAATGTACTGATTAAGAGCCCCGACGCCGATAAATGCGTCCCTGTTCAGGTAATTCAAAGCGGTCTCCTTTCGCAGATTTTCAGGTTATTTAAGAAAAGAATTTCCTTGCGGTCAGGGCGGCAACACCAACGGCATTATCGCTTGAGAGGGCAGGCGGTGCAAAAAACGCCTTGCGCCCCTCAGCAAGCCGCGCCCTGAGCAGGTGACTTGACATCACGCCACCGCCGAAAACGAGCGGCATATCTCCGTGCTCGGCGACGAAGGCATCTGCCATGCTCTCAAGAGAGGCACCCACGTAGTCAAACACGAATGCGGCGGTCAAGCGGACGTCGGCAGTTTTGCGATACAAATCCGCCGCCATATTTTCAAGCCCCGACAAATGCACGTAGCAGCCCTCTGCCGCAACGCGCTTACGGGGGATTTTTTGTTCGTTTTCTGCGGCAAGCGCTTCAAGCGCGGCGCCGCACGGGAATTTCAGCCCCAGCATCACGCCGATGCGGTCAATCACCTGCCCTGCGTGCAGGTCAAGGGAGCCACCGACAACGGTGGCGTCAAAGCCACGCTCGCCAAGTTTTGCCGTGACAAGCTCGGTCGTGCCGCCCGATACGTGAAACGCCCCAAAGGGCGATTCCAGCAAGGAAAGCGCATCCGCGCCGAGAACAGCCGCCATGATATGACCGCATTGATGCGACCACTCATAAAGCGGTACCCCAAGGGTGGCAGTCACGGCATTTGCAGCACTGACCCCGCTGAGAAAGCAAGGCATATAAGAGCCCGCCTGATTTCTTGGCCGTGCGGAAACGCCAACGGCGGAAACGGTGCAGCCCTCAAGGTGCTTTTTCAGCTCCTCAAAGGCAAGCGGCAGATTCTTGACGTGTGCAAACACCGCATCCGACTGACGCAGCCCGCGCTCCCCCTCCTTGACGGAGAGAGGAATCTTGATATTGGCAAGCACCTGCATCTGTCTGTCCACAAGGGCAAGCGAGGTTGTATAGTTGCTGGTGTCAATGCCAAGCGCACAGTCTCTCATGCCTGCCCCACGCAACGCCCGTCTGCCATAATGGCGTTGAGGACACCGTTCACAAAGCCGTATGCCTTATCCTCGTCAAAGGATTTGGAAAGCTCGACTGCCTCGTTGAGGGAGACGCGGAGCGGAATGTCCTCGCGATAAAACATTTCATAGACTGCAAGGCGCAGAATTGCCATGGATACACGGGAGATGCGCTCCTTTTTCCAATTGCTGGAGGCGGCGTCTATCGCCGCATCAATGTCAGCGAGGTGCGCCTCCACACCCGCGAGCACGTTGCGGACGTACGAATCCTCCTCCACGTCGCGCACGGAGATGGCAGTCTCGTAATGTCCCAGGGGGGAAACGGAGGTATCAAAGCCATACTCGAACAGAATGGAAAAGGCGGTTTCTCTTGCTTGTTTTCTTTTCATGGTAGTTTCCTCGTGTGAATATTCATAGATATTATACAGTATTTTATACATTTGTCAAGGCGGTGCAGGCGGCAGGGGTATCTTTTTTGCACCTTGCATTTTCCCTTTGATTGTGGTATGCTAATGGTGTTCTGATGGAGGTTGCTATGAAAATAATCCGCTCCCTTTACCGTGCCCTGCTTCGGGGATGTGCCCTGACAGCCGTTGTTTCCCTCTTTCTCTTTACTACCATGTCGGAGGAAACGGGCAAAAGCTATATGGCAATGACCGACTACCTGGCAATTCTGCTCTTTTGTCTTGTCCTTGCCGCAACGGCAGAGCTTTACGGCGTGCGCCGACTGCATATCATGATACGTATTGCCGTACAGTACGCCGTTTCCATGACCGCCTTTCTGATTATCTACGCGACCGCAGGCAAAATATCAACCGCCCCTGCCACCCTATTCATTTTCATTTTCCTTTACACGGTGGTATTCGGTGTGATTTGCGGTATCCTCTTCCCTTTGCTGAAGGTAATCGGGTACTATCAGAAGCACCTTTCCTGGACCTCCCCTGAGGAGGAGGCGCGCACCCCCTATCAAAAGCGATTCTGATAGAAAAAACTGCGATAGCAGAAAACCAAAAACGTATCAAAAAAAGCGGGCTGATGCCCGCTTTTCTCTTATTTTGCTTTATTTGAGCTTGAAATGATACGGCAAACCGTCTACATAGGTGGGGGATACCTCGCCCTGAATCAGGGGCAGGATATATGCGGCACCCTCCCTTGTAATCCCGTTGCCCTCCGCGTTGATAAAGGAGTCGGGCAAGGTGCGAATTTGGTTGGCAACCTCCTGCACGTCGGCGTGCCCGACAGTCACCGCATAGGCATCACCCTCGGCGCGCTTGAGTGTCATGACACAGCCGCTGCCGCCGGCTACGGCGTGAGAAACCGCGGTGGCACCCACACGCAGAGATTCCAGAAGGTCGGTCTGCGATGCGGCATGAGCGGCACAGCGCTGAGGCAGGTTGAGCTCAATGGAGCGCACCTTGCACCCGATTTCCCTCTTGACGGTATTTTCAAGAACCTTTGCCGTACCTGCAAGATAGCGGTGACCAAAGGCGTCCACGGCGCCGGACTGTCCAAGCGACCCCACGTATTCCCCCTCCGCGTTGCGAATCCCCTCGGAAACGGCAACCACGACGTTGGGGTGACGCT
>JAFQJX010000174.1 GCA_017397205.1 Clostridia bacterium
CTCCGTTGGGTCAAAGGTGGGGAAGGCAAATTCCTCTTGGGGCAAGTCCTCGGCGTCCTCTGCTTGCCGGGACAACTCCTCTTGCGCCTCTGCCTCTTCCACCGTCGCCTGTACGGTCCCGTCGGATGCACTTTCCTCCTCGGCTTGGGCTGCGCTCTGCTGTGCTTCGGCTTCGCCGCCCGGCACCTCCGTGCTGTCCGAGGGCTCGTCCTTTGTGCTCTCCACCTCGTCGGGAATCGGCATAAAAGGAGCGTCCTCCGTCGGGAGGTCGGTATGTTCCTCATGTTCCGGGGTGGCGGTCGGCGCATCACCTTCGGTGACGGCGGCCGCTTCTTCCTCTGCGGAAGAAGCCACCTCTGCGGAAATCTGCTCCGCGGGGGTCGCCTCCTGTGCGGCTTGCTCATCCGTCTGCGGTGCGGGAGTCGCATCAGAGGGTTGCCCGTAGCCCATCTCGCGCAAACGCTGTATTAAGTTGCTGACGTATGCGCTGTCCTGAGCAGAATTTGTATTTCTGTCAGCCATCTGACTGCCTCCTTTGTTTTCTTTTTTCGGTGATCTCTTTTTTCGGTTATTGCTTTCTCTGCCTCATCACGTCGCAGAGCAGCACGGCTGCCGCATTGGACACGTTCAGGGAATTGACGTGCCCGTGGAGAGGAATGGAAAGGACAAAATCACATTTCCCCTTGACAAGCTGGGAAATGCCGTCCCCCTCTCCTCCAAGCACCAGCGCCATGGGTCCGCGCAGGTCCTTCCCGTAATACACCTCGCCGTCCATATCGGCGGCGTAAATCCAGAGCCCCGCGTCCTTGAGCTCGTCAAGAACGGTGGGCAGGTTGGTCACACGTGCCACAAGCATATGCTCAATGGCGCCCGCGCTTGCCTTGGAAACGGTAGGCGTCAGCCCTACGGAGCGCCGCTTGGGAATGATGACGCCGTGTGCGCCGACGCACTCCGCCGTACGGATGATTGCGCCGAGGTTATGCGGGTCCTCCACTCCGTCGCAAACCACGACGAGGGGGTCCTCTCCGCGCTGTGAAGCGAGGGCAAGAATATCCTCAAGAGAGGCGTATTCGCGCTCGGAAACGTAGGCGGCAACCCCTTGGTGACGTGCGCCGCACGTCAGGGCGTCCAGCTTTGCCTTATCCACCTCGACGACGGGGATTTTTGCCTCGCGTGCCTGCCGCAGAAGCTCCCCGACAGAGCCCTCGCGCGCGCCGCGCTGGACCAGCACCTTTTCCACGCTTTTCCCCGAAGCAAGAAGCTCCCTCAGGGCATTTCTGCCACAAACCAGATTCTCCGCCATCTCCTGCGGAACGGGGGGCTTTTTTGCAGATGCGCCCCACTTACCAAGCTTGCCTTTCACGTCTTATTCCTCTCTCACACGCATATGCGGGCATTATAAGTATACTTGTTACATTATAGCACACCTTTTCACTTTTGTACACCCCCGCGAGGGAAATTTCGCATCTTTTTTGCAAAAAAAGAAAGACGAGGATAAACCTCGTCTTTCATTTCACCGCGATTAGTTGCCGCGGCGGGCTGCAAAGCACTCGCTGCAGTAAACAGCTTTGCCTGCAGTAGGATTGAAGGGCACCTTGCATTCCTTACCACAGTCGGCACAAACCGCGTCGAACATTTCGCGGGGCGCCTTGCCTGCATTCTTGCGAGCGTTACGGCAATCCTTGCATCTCTGGGGCTCGTTAGCAAAGCCCTTCTCTGCATAGAATTCCTGCTCGCCTGCGGTGAACACAAAATCGTTACCGCAGTCCTTGCATTTGAGTGTCTTGTCCTCGTACATTCCCTATCCCTCACTAAGGTAATATTTTTTGCCCCCAGACGGATTTCAACCGACGCCTTTGATTTGTGAAAATGCAACGCTCTCCCTTAAGCTACACGGGCATATAAACGATTTTACTGAAGCGCCACCCGCAGCTTGCCGAGACTGCGACTGATGGCATTTGCAACGGACTTTTCCCCCTTGCCGAGCTTTTGCGCTATTTCCTTGGTGGAGTAGTTT
The DNA here is from genome assembly GCA_017397205.1 of Clostridia bacterium. Lineage (GTDB taxonomy): Bacteria > Bacillota > Clostridia > Oscillospirales > CAG-272 > UBA1740. The sequence continues at coordinate 2,018 of JAFQJX010000174.1, forward strand.
TCCAGCCAGAGATAAAACACGTCCAGCTCATAGCGCGACAGGGTGCCGCGGATTTTCTGATGCAGGTGACGGAGCATCTCCTCATCCTGCACGGGGTCCCCCTGCGTCTGCATGGAGGTCATCTCCTCGAGGGTGCCGTTTCTGTACAGCTCATCCAAGGACAGATGTGCCGTATTTTTCCGCCTTGCAAAGACGGAAATAAAGCGGTGACGGATGCACACCTTGGCATACAGACCAAAGGTGACCTCGTCCTGATTTGTGTCATAGTGGCACGCCGCCTCATACAGGGCAAGCAACGCCTCTGCGTGTGCCTCATCGTAGGAGACGGAATAGGTTTCCTGCGCCGTGCGGGCAGAGCCCTCCACCAGAGGTGCATAAAGCTTGGCAAGCGGCTCAAAGGAGCGCGTCTCGCCCTGGCGAATGGCATCAATCAGACTGTTTTCGCTGTTCCGCAACGGTGGCTCCCCTTTTTTAGACTTAACACAAATCTTATACGAAGTTATTATAACACCCTGGAAATCGTTGTCAATACAAATTGCAAGTATTTTTTCAAAAAATATTTACAAATTTCGTCGTTTTTCACAAAAGAAAATGAATTTCGCCTGTCACTACTGACAAAACAGCGCGGTAAATATCCTCGGGCTTTGCCTTTTCGCAGTACTCCTTAATCTGCTCCGCCTGTTGCCTGCCCGACACGGTGACGGCAAGAGAGAGCATTTCCCCGCGCTCTCCACTGCGGATTTCAAAGGAAACGCGGAAGCGCGCATCCTCCGTCGGCGTGACCTTGACGTTGAGCACCACACCCAGACTTGCAAGTGCCAGATGGTGGGCGGCAATATAGTTGACGCGCTCCAGAATTTCAGGGGCAATGGACGAGCGCAGCTCGCGTGCAACGAGCGTGCCGCTGTCGGAAATCATGTAGTAGGTTTCACTCCCCAGGGTGTCCTTCCAGATATGCTCAAACTCCTCAAGCTCGGAAAAGCATTCCGCAAAATCAAAGCCGCGGACGTAGCCCGTA
>JAFQJX010000175.1 GCA_017397205.1 Clostridia bacterium
GCGCAGAGCAGGCGGCACAGCGCATTCCGCTGACGCGAAATTCTGTTTTCATAGTCGTTCCTTTTCGGTTTTCTTTCGTTCGGGGTCATTGATACCCGTATGATACCTCTATCATACATCTAAATTCCTATCTTGTCAATAGGGATTAAATAAGAAACGCGGTCAGGGCAGGTAATACCGCCCGACACGGGGGGAAAGGGAGGTCAGTATCTCATAGGGAATGGTGCCTAGCCGCTCTGCCGCCTCGCAGGCGGAGGGGCCCGTGCCGCCAAGCACCGTGACCTCGTCCCCTACCTCTGCCGCCGTATGCGAGAGGTCAAGAAAGCACAAATCCATACACACCCTGCCGAGCGTGGGGCATTTTTTGCCGCCCACCGACATCCACAGCCGCCCCTCGCCCCAGGCGCGGAAAATGCCGTCCCCGTAGCCGCAGGAAACCACTCCGACCCGCGCCGCGCGCCGCAAACGGTAGCCGCCGTAGCCGACGGGCGCCCCCTTGGGTAGCTCGTGGATTTGCACCAGCGTGCTTTTCAGCGTCAGGCAAGGGTGAAGAAAAACGGGCGAAACGGGCGCTTTTCGCGGCTCCACGCCGTAAAGAGCAATCCCGGGGCGCACCATATCAAAGCCCCACGAGGGGGAGGAAAGCGCCGCCGCGCTTGCGGCGCAGTGCCGTACCGTGACGTGCCCGAGCACCCCCTCCAGGTAGCGGCTCCAAAGGGAAAACCGCGTCGCCTGCTCCTCGGTGAAACGGACACCCTCGGGCGTGTCTGCCGACGAAAAATGCGTATAGATGCCTGTCACCTGAAGCGGTGGAAGGCGGCAGACACGCGCGGCTTCCTTAAGACCCACTCCATCAGAGAATCCAAGCCGCCCCATGCCTGTATCCAGCTTGATATGGACGGAAAGAGGGGCGCCCTCCACCCTGCCTGCAAGCGCCTCCGCATAGGGCAGAGTGTGCACCCCCTGCGTCAGGCGTGCCCCTATCAGGCGTCCTGTAAGGGAGGGGTCTGTCGGACCGAGAATCAAAATAGGCACCTGCACCCCCGCCGCCCGCAGCCGCTCTCCCTCCGCAAGGGTTGCCACGGCAAAGGAGGCGGCACCCATACGCTCCCAAAGCAGCGCAAGCGGTGCGGCGCCGTGTCCGTACGCCTCCGCCTTGACAACGGGGCACAGCTTCACCCCGGGGCGAAGTGCCCTCTCCAGGTGACGGTAGTTGCTCGCCGCCGCCCCCAACCGTATCTCCGCCCAGACTCGTTCCCTCATTGTATCACCTCTCTCTAATATATGAGGCGGCGGTGAAAAGGGCAAAGAAAAAGCAGGTGATGCATTCTGCATCACCTGCTGCTTGGGGGTTACATCACAAGCTGCTCGTTGATGGAAAGGTGGAAGCTGACCCCCAGCTTGTCTGCCGCCTTGCGGCACATGCTCATTCGTCCGAGGAAGATTTCAAAGTAGTCCATGACGGAGCTCATCGCGGTGTCAATCTTGAGCGACAGGAGGATTTGCTTCTCCTCGGGGAGGACCGTGACGGTGGACATTTCCACGGAGTAATTGACGCGGTCGTGAATATCAAAGGTCGCAATATCGCGGTTGCGTACACGCGAGCGGCGCACGTCCGTCTTGTCTGCAATAATCAGGGCGGCGGCAACGGCGTTGACGGCAATTCCCGTGCCCTCGTCATGGTTGCCGATGGCGGCAACGATGGTGGCAATATCCTCAGGGGGCATTCCGAGATTGTCAAGAATGCGGAACGCCATGACCGCGCCGCTTTGCGAGTGGTCCACACGGTTGACGAGGTTGCCGATATCGTGCAGATATCCTGCAATTCTGGCAAGCTCAACGGTGTGGTCGTCATAGCCCAGCGAGGTCAGAATGTAGGCGGCGGTTTCTGCCGCCTTGGTGACGTGCCCGAGAGAGTGGTCGGTAAAGCCGAGGGCGGCAAGACTCTCGTCTGCCTTGGCAATATAGGTGCGGATGGTTGTGTCGCGGCGGATTTCCTCGTAGGTAATCATGCTATCTCCTGTGATGCCC
>JAFQJX010000176.1 GCA_017397205.1 Clostridia bacterium
ACTACGCCTACACCATTCTGGACGTGGAGCGTCTGCCCAGCGACGACGTGGTGGAGCAGCTGTCTGCTCTGGAGAACATCATCCGCGTCAGAGTCCTGCACGCATAAGGCGCGTGCCCGACGGCTTGTCGGACCGAGGAACAACCAAATAAAAGCAAGGGGGATTGTGTCCTTTGACACAAGCCCCTTTTCCTTTTGCGCTCAAACGGGGGAGCGGCGGATTGTCTATATACAGGCAGGGGGAGCGGGGCGCTTCCGGGCACCGCGCGGGCGCTCGGACATACAAGAAAACCAGGCAAACGCGCGCGACCTGCGCGGGTAGTTGACAATATATTAATATAGTGCTATAATAATGTGACGGATTGCGGGGAAATGCCCACGCACCGTTCCTGACCCTGGCAAAGATACGAAAGGAGATACCGCCCACGGCGGTGACATACCGATGAAAGGCATTGTACTTGCAGGAGGATCCGGCACCAGACTTTATCCCTTGACGAAGGTAACGAGCAAGCAGCTCCTTCCTATTTACGACAAGCCCATGATTTACTATCCCGTCTCCGTTCTCATGAACGCAGGCATCCGGGATATTCTCATTATTTCCACTCCGCAGGACACGCCCCGCTTTGAGGCGCTGCTCGGCGACGGCAGCCAATTCGGCATTCACCTGGAATACAAGGTGCAGCCCTCTCCCGACGGGCTGGCGCAGGCGTTCATTATCGGTGAGGAGTTCATCGGTGACGACAGCGTTGCCCTCGTTCTCGGGGATAATATCTTCACGGGTCACGGCTTCAAAAAGATGACCCGTCAGGCGGTGGCAAGAGCCGCCGAGGAGGGCGGAGCCACCGTGTTCGGCTATTACGTGGACGACCCTGAGCGCTTTGGCGTGGTTGCCTTTGACGAGAACGGCAAGGCGATTGACCTTGAGGAGAAGCCCAAGAACCCCAAAAGCAACTATGCGGTCACGGGGCTTTACTTCTACGACAACCGCGTCGTGGAATATGCCAAGAACCTCAAGCCCTCTGCAAGAGGGGAGCTGGAGATTACCGACCTCAATAAGATTTATCTGGCAAACGACGAGCTGCACGTGGAAATCCTCACCCAGGGCATGACCTGGCTGGACACGGGCACGCACGAGAGCTTGGTGGAGGCGACCAACTTCATTCAGTCCATTGAAACGCACCAGCACCGCAAGGTTGCCTGCCTTGAGGAGATTGCATACCTCAGCGGCTGGATTTCCGAGGAGGAGATGCGCGCGCTGATTGTTCCGCTTGAGAAGAATCAGTACGGAAAATATCTCAAGGACGTTGTGGACCATAAATATTTGATTGGAAAAGGGAAAAAATAAACCCACGGGCTTGCAAAAGGAAAGGACCTTGCCATGACCATTTTAGTAACAGGCGGCGCCGGCTTTATCGGCAGCAATTTTGTGTATTATCAGCTGGAGAAGCACCCCGAGGATACGGTGGTGTGTGTGGATAAGCTGACCTATGCGGGAAACCTGTCCACGCTGGAGCGTG
>JAFQJX010000177.1 GCA_017397205.1 Clostridia bacterium
GAAGGAGGAGGACGTTCAGTTCCTCTCCGAGAGCGCCTATGCGGACGCCTGCCGCCCCGGCAACCCCCGCGAAACCTCCGTGGAGGAAATCGCCGCCCTCTACCGCGCATTGATTTAAGATAAGGCACAATAAGCCCAAAAGAGAAGGGAACAGACCCGCGGTCTGTTCCTTTTTCTTTGAATGAAATGTGCTCCGCACATGAAACGATTGCGTTGCAATCATGAAATGTACTTCCTTTGGTCGTACATGAAATGAAATAAATCCTAATGCCCGCAGGCATTTCATGCTTGCGAAGCAAGTATTTCATGACCGATAGGTCATTTCATAAAGCCGCTTGCGGATTTATTTCATTGCGTCGCGCCTTGCACGACGCTTCTGTCCGTTTTATCGTACCGTCGCGGTGATACAATGAAAGCGTAAAAGGGGGAGGAGTTCCCCCTGAAAGGAGAAGCAAATGAACGAGAAATACACCTACGTGACCGTGACGGGACAAAGCTATTATCTGGGAATGCGCCCCTTTGGGGTGGGGAGGGTCGTGCGCCTTTGTAAGGAGCCCGACAACCGCTATGACGCGGAGGCAATTCGGGTGCAGGTGCCGTATCTTGGTACGGTTGGCTACGTGGCAAACAGCACCACCACTGTTTTTCGCGGCACCGAAAGCGCGGGGCGCATCTGGGAAAAGGTTCCTGCCGTTTCCTATGCCAAGGTGCAGTTTATCACGCGCGAGGGCGTGATTGCCCGCCTGATGACGTCGGAGGAGGACACAGGCCCCGAGGAGCTATGGGACACCGTCGGGGAGGAGGTCACCGTGTACGTGGGCGCGGACCCCTCCTTTGACGGAGAGGAGCCGCAAAGCATGGGGACGTACGGACAGGTCCCGCCCGCTTGTCGCACCTGCCGGGACGGCGTTTGCGAAACCTGCGACGCGCGCGGCACCCTCGCCCCGGAATAATCACGGCGGCTTGACACGCCCAACTGCGGCTTAGTATAATTAAGACGGAATATGTGACATATCAAATTTACAAACAGTTAAAAAGAAAGGATTACTTATTATGAAAGCAATTTCTATCAGACAACCCTGGGCGCATCTCATCTGGCTTGAGGAGAAGCACTACGAATACAGGAGCTGGAGCACCGACCACCGCGGCGACTTGCTGGTCTGCGTAAGCGCAAATCCCAAAATAGAGGGTGCGGTTTCCGGCTGTGCTCTTTGTCTTGTAAAAATCACGGACGTCATTCGCGTTACAAGGAAAAATTATATTGACCTGGAGCTGGACGAGCCGCCTGCACGCGGAGAAATGCTGTATGCCTGGAAAATTGAGGACGTCAGGACTATCAAGCCGTTTCCTGTGAAGGGAAAGCTTCATTTGTATGACGTGGATGACGCACTGATTGAGTGTGAGCCCGATTCTTACGAAACGGACGAAGAAGCCGAGGCGTGGTTCAATACCTATATTGCCCCGTATGTTTATCGGAAAAATCAAGAGTAAAAGGAGAGGTGCTTTGTGAAAAAGCGGTGCCCTCTTTGCGAGGGGACTATCACGGGCGAGGATTGCGCGAGGATTTTCTTTGGCGCGGAGAACGGATATCTGCCCAAAGGCAGAAACGAAATTCCTCTTGGCATTGCGACAATTCGAAGAAAACGAATGCGTTGCCTTGCTTGTAGCGGCACAGAGGGGCAGCCTTTGATTGATTATTATGCGTATTCCGACAAGGAGACGTTCGTTCGCACCGAAACCTCGTCGCACGGGTGCAGGATTGCCGTCATTATAAAAGAGATCCCCGAATGGAAAACGTATAACGGGGAGAGTGCGTTTGCGCAAATGATATTGCAGCAAATCTATGACGGCGCCCTGGAGAGCGCGTGGCAGGCGGACGTTGACAGAGAGGTTTGCACATGGAAAATTCGGGCGAAAAAGAAAGCTCCCCACAGACGTATGAGTGAGGAGGAAATAAGGCGGCGACTTTCGGGCAGGGCGCTGGAATGCCGAATGCTTGAGGAAGACTGACACAAATGCAAGGGAACAAGAGGAGAGAAATAAATGTTGTATACTCCAAAAACGAAAAAAGCGCTCAAGCTTTGCTTTGAGGCGCATCAGGGGCAGCTTGACAAAGGCGGGCTCCCATATGTGTTCCACCCA
>JAFQJX010000178.1 GCA_017397205.1 Clostridia bacterium
ACTTCAATCGAATATGCAGTAAGTGAATCTTGTATAGTTAAATTCTCCAATCTTTATTTCGTCTGTGAAATCGCACGGACCTCTTATTTCGTTTGTTTGGCGACCGCCGGTTAATATTGATACCGAGGCAGTCTTTATTACAGTTCCTACAATCCCAACACGGAGAAAGATACGCGTATTTTAAATACTATGACTGAATCCCGTGATCGCGCCGCCCCCTACGCGTCCGGTGCCACCCGCGGCGCGCGCGTGCAGGACTATCGCGGAGATACCCACAGCCCCGACAGCTATTACGTGCTGTACGAGAAAAACGGACGCCGTTACGCCCTTCTGTTTGAGGGAACGCAAAAGCTCGTCCGCGCCCTGCGTCGCCACAACGGGGCAACCGCCGTGCTGGATACACTCCGCCACTGAACAGATTTTAGTCTTAATACAAGCCCCAGTCCGCATAAGGTACCTATGCGGACTTTATTTTTTTGGAGGCGTATATGTTTGGATTTCTTGCAAAAATCTGGCGGGGTCTTACCTCCCTCGTGCTTGGGATATCAACGGGGCAAAACTATCCCCCTCCCCTTTCCAAGGCAGAGGAAACGGCGCTTTTTGCAAAAATGGCAGAGGGGGACGAGGAGGCGAGGGCAACCCTTATTGAGCACAATCTGCGTCTGGTTGCCCATATCGTCAGAAAATACTACACGGGCGCACAAAGCACGGATGAACTCATTTCCATCGGCTCCGTCGGGCTGATTAAGGCGGTTGACTCCTTTCGTGCGGAAACGGGAGCGCGTTTTGCCACCTACGGCGCAAAATGCATTCAAAACGAAATTCTGATGTATTTCCGTTCGCGCAAGAAGCTGACGCAGGAGGTTTCTCTTTCGGACGCCATTGACATGGACAGGGACGGCAATCCCCTGACCTACATTGATATTATTGCGGACGATACGGACATTCCCGACGAAATTGACCGCAAAATGCACACGGAGCGCCTGCGAAAAATGATTGTCACGTTGCTTGACGAACGGGAAAGAGAAATCATCTGCCTGCGCTACGGGCTCCTCGGAATGCCACCCAAATCGCAGCGCGAGGTCGCTAAGCATCTTGATATTTCGCGCTCGTACGTTTCGCGCATTGAAAAAAGAGCGCTGGAAAAGCTGCGCGAGGAATTTGGAGACACGCGCCCCGATTTCTTGGATTTTTGATGTATAGTTCCGTTGCCGTGTGGGAAACTATGCTTGACGAACGTGTTTCGTTGAGTTTTTGGAGGGAGATATCGGCAATGATACTTGACAGAATTGCATTGATTCTTACCATCATAGGTGCCCTGAACTGGGGTAGCATCGGTCTGTTTTCCTTTGATGTGGTCGCCTGGATTTGCGGCGGTGGCGCTACGGTACTCGCAAGAGTGATCTATACCGTGGTTGCTCTGGCAGGTCTGTGGTGCATTTCCCTGCTGTTCAGACCCCGTGAGGAAGCCTACGACGCAGAATGATGGGAGGTACGGGCCGTCTCTCTGACGGCTCGTATTTTCACGTTTGGCGCAAATCAAAAATAGCATAATACTGATAAGTCCCCTGCGGCGGGTGAATAAACCGCGCCTCCCGTGGCAAAGATAGATGCCATAAAGGATAGCGAGAAGAGGTACGAACATATGATGAACATACGGCGCGGCGATATTTATTATGCGGACCTGTCCCCCGTGGTAGGCAGTGAGCAGGGCGGGCTTCGCCCCGTCCTCATTGTCCAGAACGACGTCGGCAACCGCTACAGCCCCACGGTGATTGCGGCGGCAATCACGAGCAAGCTTGGGAAAGCCAAGCTTCCCACCCATATTGATATCATTGCCGACCAGGTAGGCCTGGCGCGCGACTCGGTCATTTTGCTGGAGCAAATCCGCACGCTGGACAAAAGGCGCCTGAAAGAGAAAATGGGGCACCTGCCCGACAGTCTGATGGAGCAGGTCAACACCGCCATCACCGTCAGCTTCGGGCTTGGTGGCCGCCCGGGGGCAGGCGACGTCGGCGCAAGAGAAATCGGTCCCAACGTATAACTTTTTCAAAATCTTGACTTTACATCTCTCAC